>JAHELW010000031.1 GCA_024643985.1 Myxococcales bacterium
ACCCTCGGAAGGTCCGATTTCTCACCAGTGGTGAAGAATCTCGCACGCGATCTGCTCCGCGCCGTAGCTGACGGTGGCGACGTGCCGATCGCGCAAGTTCACGACTTGGCGAGAGCGGTCGTCGAGGCACCCGCATTCCAAGTCGCGCGACAAATCTTGCAGGGCGGCTCTCCCGAGTTTGCCGTCCGCAAGGCCCTGGAGCTCGCTTGGATGGTGCTCAGCACCGACGATGCTTCAGCCGAGAACTTCGCGGGCGAAACGCGGGTAGTTGCTCTTGGTGCTGGCAAGAAGACGATATGACGTCCGGACTACTTCATGCCCCCGCGTCGCTGTCAGAGCGGTTTCGGAGACCGGGTTTTGTCGACACAGTTGTTCTGGTATCGTCATTCTCCTTAGACACCACAGGAGATTTCAATGCGACGGTTCTTGTCTTGCGCGCTGCTAGTGGTCGCCGGCTGCGGTGAATCCGAAGAGGCTCAGGGAACCACGTTCGTCGGAATCACCCCTCCGGACCTCGACGTCACTCTCGAAGCCTGGTTTTCGTGTTGGGACGACCCGTGGGGCGACACGGAGTTCAACACCGACTCCGGTGAGTATGAGTGGCTCATAAATCCCCGCCCGGGACCCTGCGCGTTGCTCATCGGGCTCCGCGACCACACGGGTGAGAGGATTTGCGTGCAAGAGGAAGACTTCGTGGTCTCGGAGGTCGGCGACACGGAAGTGCATTTCACGGTTGACGACTGCGAGTGCATGGACGTGGACTCGGGTTTCGAGAGCTTCGAGCAATCCTACAGCGGCGGGCCCTGTCTTCCGGAGGATGATTGCCAGGCGTTTACGGAGCTGAGGGCGGACGGTCTGCTCCGATTGGACAGGTGGGGTGAGCCGGGCGGGCCGGTTCACGAGGTGCGGGTGTCAGCTGTGGACTTGGCGGATGCCGTAGCGGTATTTACCAACCCCGCCTTGGTTGATTTCCTCGCCGAGGACCCTTTGGCGAGGTGCGGTACGGTCGATTCAGTTGAGGTCATGGAGCTCGTGCTTGCCGACGGTTCCATAGGTGGGGTCACGACCCTTTGCGAAGACGCCCCGCTCCGAGCAGCGCGAGCCAAGCTGTGGGAGCTTGCGGCAACCTACTTCGGAGCCGATGTCTTTGGCCGACCGCTGAGCGAGCTCTAGGCCACCGAGCAGAGGGTCTGCTGGACTGGACTGGACCGGACTGGAGCCGAGTAGCCACAACGGCGGCGACGTTGTTCAGACCTCGCACGAGCTTTGACCATCAGAGGCGCCAAGCGCATACTTTGATGGGTGAACGACCAAGCCAAAAAAGTGCTCAGCGATGCCATGGCGCTCAGTGAGTCCGAGCGGGAGAACCTGACTGAGCTCTTGCTCACGAGCCTTCCCCGGCTTTCGAGGCGGGAACAGGCTGAGATCGAGAAGGCCTGGGCAGACGAGGCCGTCTCGCGAGCCGAGGCGCTGGAAGGGGGCGACCTGACCGCAGAAGACGGAGCGTCCGCGGTGGCAGAGCTCCGGGCCGAGCTCCGAACCCTTCGCTCCAAGTGATGCGGTATCGCATTCTCCCGCCGGCTAGGGAGGAGCTGCAGAACGCTTCGCGTTGGTACGAGGAGCAGCGTGAAGGGCTCGGTCATGCCCTCCTCGATGAGTTCGAGGAGCGACTCGGACTAGCCCTCGATCAACCTGGGGCAGGCACAATCGTCGGAATGACCGCGCAAGGTCGGCCCATTCGCCGGCACCGGCTTCGACGCTTCGCGCGCTACTCGATCCTGATGTTCGTGGACGAAGGTGGCACGCCAACGGTTCTTGCCTTCAGTCACAGCTCCCGACGGCCTGAGCACTGGAAGGATCGAATTCGCTAACCCGACAGCTCTCCGCCCCGCCCTGCGTGCGAATAAGCCGTAGGCGTTGAGCGCGCAACGCATGCGACCGAGCGCGTCAGCGCGAGCGAGGACGCGCGCAGTTTTGGTGTCTGCCAAAACTATACCTTGCCCGAACAAGTCGGGACCCCTAACTGTCACTTTGGCGGCGTCCGTGCGTCTCAGCCGGTCACTTCCGGGACACAACCGCGACACTCTGGCTCTGAGTGACCGGAAGTGACAGGAAAGGGTGCGGAAGTGTCGCGCCGGGGTCGCGCCTGCGCCGCGCTAAGGTCGCGGAAGTGACAAACGGCGCCCACGTCACTTCGGGGGACAGTCGGACGCCTCCATGGCGCATCCGCTCGCGCAACTTTTCGAGGGGCAAAACCGATAACAGGGAATGAGGTGGGCGACCGATGATCGGGATCCGGCAACTGAGACACCGTGGCTGACTCCGGACGAGTCGTGCAAGCGGCTGAAGGTCTCCCTGAAGACGTTTCAGCGGCATGTTGCGCCGGGCTTGAAGCGAAAGAAGAAAATCGGCAGCCTGTGGCGATACCACGTGGAGGAGATTGACCAATGGGGAGAAGACGGCAGGCCTACAAGCTCGAGAAGCGAGGCAATGGAATCTGGTATGTCGTCGGGACGACTCCCGACGGGCGTCGTCTCCATCGGTCCACTCGAACGCGCTCTCGCAAAGCGGCTGCTCAAAGGCTCCCGCTGATCGTCGAGCAGGAGGAGGCCGGCGGCCGAGCTACCTTCTCCGAGGTGGTCGACACGCCGCTCGAGGAGCTACTCGCTGCGTGGCTGACGTCTGCCGCGACCGAGGTGGCATCTGCCCAGGGCGACGGCTCCCTGTTCGAGACCTACGCTCGGCACTTCGTGCGCTTCTTTTAGACGACCGCCCGGATCTGCGATGAGGTGGCCATCGAGCAGTACAAGGAGCATCGGCTCGGGCAGGTCCAAGCGACGACGCTGCGCGGCGAGCTCAGCGCCCTACGCCGCCTTCACCGTTGGATGAAGAAACGAAAGCTACTGTCCGCGCTGCCTGAGGTGCCGAAAGTGCCGAAACGTGCGACGGGCACCACCCACAAGCTCGGTAAGCGCAAGGTCGTCAAGCTGTCACCCGAGGAGATGGACGCGATCCTTGCGCATCTCCCCGAATCCACGCGCAAAGGCTATCCGGTACGAGATTTCGTGACCTTCGTGCGCGAGACGAGCCTTCGGCCGTCCACTGTCTTCGGCCTTCGGGCGCCTCACGACTACGAACCGGGGGCGCGGCTCCTTCGCATCCGAGACGAAAACGACAAAGCAAGGTTTGGCCGGGATGTGCCGATCACGGACCGCGCCAGAAAAGCGATCGACTCGAGGTTCCCCTGCGACGGGACGATCTTCCCCGAGTTCGATTGTCGAGACGCATTGCGGGAGGCGGCACGCGCCGCGGGCATCAGCGCGCACCGTGCCAGCAAGCTCAGCATCTACGATTTCCGTCATGGTCGAGGGACCGAATGGGGCAGGACCGGGAACTTAATAGGCATCGCCTACCTAATGGGTCACAAGCACGTGACCACCACGAAGGAGTACCTGCACTCCAATCTCGAGGAGGCTCAGTCGGTGTTATTTCGCACCAGTTTCTTCACCAGTCCGGCTGAGGCCGCTCCCACGACGGAGGAGCTGATCGCGCAAGCTGCTGAAATGATTGGGTGCGGAAGAGAGGACTCGAACCTCCACGGGTGTTACCCCACTAGATCCTTAGTCTAGCGCGTCTGCCAGTTCCGCCACTTCCGCAGGAATTGGAGGGGCGGAAGTTAGTCAAGCGGGGCGAGGTGTCAAGGCGCGTCCTCGAGGACGAGCTTGATGAGTGCGTTCAGGGTTTGGTGACCCTCGACTGGGTGACGAAGGGGCAGGGTCCCATCCACCTCATAGGTGTTGCGGCGGCCTTCCCGCCGCCGAGTCACGTAACCGGCGGCCTCGAGCTCCGACACGATCCGCTGCACTGCGCGTTCCGTGATCCCGACGCTTTCAGCGACATCGCGCATTCGCGCCTCGGGGTTTTTCACCAGGCACAGAAGGACGTGGGAGTGATTCGTCAGAAACGTCCATGAGGCTTCCGGCGCCCCTTCTCTCGTCTGAACCTTGGACATGTCGCCAACCTCTCGACCGAAACGTACGACAGCCATTTCATGAGTCAAATCGCGGCATACCAGCTGCCGTTCACCGACGGAAAGGCCGACTTGAGCTTCAGAATCCGAAGTGCCTGAGCGCGAATTCGATGTCGTCTTCGCCGCTCGGGTCTTCGATGCCGAGCACCGGCATGTAAGACACGTTCTCTAGGCCGATGACCTCGGCCTGCTCGTGAAGAACCAAGGCGTGGTTCGCGTGATGAAACGCGATTCCCACGGTGAGCGGAGGCTCGTCGGGCTCGAAGCGGTTTGCGGCGAAGAACGGCGGGTCTTCGATGTCCATCAAGTCGAGCATGTCGACCCGAGCCCGGTACTCCAAGATCTCGGTTGAGTCGAAGTCCTCGATGTCCGAGATTCCGTAGAAGTCGAGCAGCCGCTGCGAGAGCCCGAGCGCATCGGCGAGCTCGAGCAGATCGAGGTTGTATTCCTCGAACACCACCGTGCTCCACTTACCGATGTCGTACGTGCCTTGGGTTTCGATCGCGATCGCCGCGGTCACCCGAGTGGACTGCCTGAGCACCGGGTCCTCGTTGCCAGGATCGGCCATCTCGTCGCGAAATGCGATCCAAAGGCTCGTGCCCGCGCCGGCAGATCCGCCCATCAAGATGATGTTGTTCGGGTCCACGTTGAGCTGCGCCGCGTGATAGCGAATGAATTGAAGGCAGCGCGCGCTGTCGGTGAGCGGTTTGATCACGCCTTCATCGTCGAAATCCTGAAGGAGGCGATAATCGATCGACGCGTACGCGACGCCCTCGGCGAGGTATGAAAGAACACGGTCCTCGTGATTGGTCGTGTCGCGCGAGCCGCCCGTGAAGCCACCGCCGTGGATGTAGATGAGGAGCGGGGTCCGTTCGTCGGATGCAGGAAGGTAGATGTCGAATAGGTTTTCGCCGAAGGGACCGTAAGAAACTCCCTCGTAGAACTCTGCGTCGAGGGAGCCGAGCGCGAAGGGCGCCTCGGCGGCGACGAGGTCGAGCGGTTCGGGTGCCGGTGCGTTGCCGGAGTCGCTGCTGCAGGCCGCGAGCAGTAGTGCCGGGAGTAGGAAGCTGGTTCGAAAGAGGCGAAGCGTATTCATGGCCTGGCCTGATAGCACCATCGCTCGTTCCTGCACGCGAGCCTCGTACGCGATCAGTCGGCGAACCGAGTCGGGACTTTGCTGGCGCTTGCCACGATGAGGCGCGAGGGTTCGACAAACCGAATGATCGTGGGGAGATGGCCGCGTGCGAGCTTGAGCTTGCCCTCCATGAGCCCCTTGATCGGGTCGAGGCGCCCTTCGATCACGTCGCGCCAGCGGGCATAGCTCCCGACGATGACGAACGCGGCGTCGTCTGGGTCGCTTTCGTCTTCGATGAAGCGGGCGCTTCGGCACTGCCCGCGATGCACGTCCAGCACGATGCCTGCATCGCGATCGAGCCCCCGATGAGGCTCCGATTGCACGATCAGGGCGATGGCGCCGAACGTCCACGCCTTGCCCGCCTCGCGGTACGCGCGGTCGTGGTTGAGAGCAATCCTCAACGCGTTTGTCCATTCCACGGAAGGAAATCGATGCACAACCCACTCCTTGCCCGGGCCTGGAGGACCGGCGTCTTAGCTCGGCATCTCGGCTCGTGCAAACACGGCGTGCTAAGAGTCTCGCGGTGCGGGTTCTCTGTTCGACCCTTTTCGACCGTCATGGTTTCCGGCACGCGTTTGCGACGCGGGCGGGAGGCATCAGCGCGCCGCCGTTCGACACGCTCAACCTCGGTTTTCATCTCGGCGATGACGATACTGCCGTGGTGGAGAATCGCGCGCGCTTTGCATCGAGCCTCGGACTCGATGTCGATCGGCTCTACGAGCAGCGCCAAGTCCATGGGAGCTTCGTGCGCGAGGTATCCAACTCGGACTCTGCGAGCACGATCGCGAATGCCGAAGGGGATGCGCTCGTGGCGCGGGCTCCGGGGCTCGGCGTCGCGGCGCGTACTGCCGACTGCGTGCCGGTTCTTCTCGGGCATCCCCCTACCGGACATGTCGCAGCCGTTCATGCCGGTTGGCGAGGTGCGGTTGCGGGGGTCGTTCCACGAGCGGTCGCAGCGCTGTCGCACGATCCCTGCGAGATCATCGCAGCGATTGGTCCGCACATCCGGGTGGGCGCGTTCGAGATCGGCGAAGATGTCGCGATCGAGATGGAACGCTCGGCCCGTGGGCGGCCGGTCGTCGAGCGTGGGCGCAGCAAGCCTCACGGTGATCTCGCGGGGCTCGTTTCGCTCCAGCTCAGGGATGCCGGCGTGCCCGAGGCGGCGATCGATGACGTCGGAGGCTGCACCTACTCGGAAGCCGCGCACTTCTTTTCGCATCGACGCGAGCGTGGAAAGACCGGGCGCCACCTGTCCGTCATCGTGGCGCGGTCGCCGAAGTGAGACGTCCCGCCCTGCCGTCCCAGAGGTCGCTCACGTTCGAGCTTCATGCTAGCCAGTCGCAGTGGCGGAGTTCGCCAAAACCAAGGCTGGAGTCGACGCTTCCGAGAAGAAGACGCTCGGCGAGGGGCTCTTTCGCAAATGCGACGCGTGCGGTGACGCCGTCAAGAAGGAAGACTTTCTCCGCAACCTCGAGGTCTGTCCGGCGTGCGGGTTTCACTTCCACCTCCCCGCCGAAGATTGGATCGCGCTACTGGCTGACGAAGGGACCTGGACGGCGCTCGATACGGAGCTCGTCGCCGCGGATCCTCTCGGGTTCATCGACTCGAAGTCGTATCCCGAACGAGTCGAGGTAGCCCGTCAATCGACCGGGGTAAGCGATGCGATTCTCGCGGGGACGGCTCGCATCGAAGGCCGCCCCGTTCAGCTCGGGGTGTTCGTCTTTCGTTTCATGGGCGGTTCGATGGGGTCGGTCGTCGGCGAGGTCATCACGCGACTGATGGAGCGAGGCGCGGAGCACCGGCAGCCAGTGGTGCTGCTCTCGTGCTCGGGCGGGGCGCGCATGCAAGAAGGGTCGCTTTCGCTGATGCAGATGGCGAAAACGGTCGCTGCACGGGCGAAGCTGCGCGAGGCCGGAGTTCCGTTCGTCAGCGTGCTCTTGAATCCTACCACCGGTGGCGTGGCTGCGAGCTTTGCGCTTCAGGGCGACGTCAATGTCGCCGAGCCGGGCGCGCTGATTGGCTTTGCCGGGCCGCGGGTGATCGAGGACACCATTCGTCAAAAGCTTCCCGAGGGTTTTCAGCGCGCCGAGTTCCTGCTGGAGCACGGCATGATCGACCTGATCTCATCGAGGAGCGAGATGCGGGACAACGTCGCGCGCATCATCGAGTACTTGGCAGGGTGAGTCGGTATCGAGAAGCACTGCGGTGGCTCTACGGGCTCGAGTCACGCGGTATGAAGCTCGGTCTCGAGCGCATGCAGAGGGCGGCCGCGCTTCGGGGGCATCCAGAGAGTGGAACGCGCTATGTCCACATCGCGGGAACGAACGGCAAGGGCAGCGTTGCGACCATGGTCGAATCGATCCTGCGTTCGGCGGGCCATCGTACGGGGCAGTTCGCCTCGCCGCACCTCCAGCGGTACGTCGAACGTGTCCACATCGGGGGGCGCCCGCTGTCGGAGCGCGAGGCGGCCGCGCGCATCGAGGATCTGCGTGCAGACGACAGGCTGCCGCCGCTCTCTTTCTTCGAGTACACGACCTTGCTTGCATTCGAGGCGTTTCAGGACGCCGGCTGCGACATCGTCGTTCTCGAGGTCGGGCTCGGTGGACGGCTCGATTCGACCAACATCGTCACCCCTGAAGTGTCGGTCATCACCAACATCAGCCTCGAGCATCAGCGCATTCTCGGGGACACGATCGCGAAGATCGCGCGGGAGAAGGCCGGGGTCCTCAAGTCGGGGGTGCCGTGCGTGGTGGGAGCTCGAAGCAACAACGCGAGAGGCGCCATCGAGTCTCGTGCGCGATCCGTAGGCGCGCCCCTTCGATGGATCGACCGGGACTTCGAGAGCCGCTGGCAGGGCCGCACGCTTTCGGTGCGCGTGGGCGACCGCGAATGGGACGGTCTGCGACTCGGCCTCCGGGGTCACTATCAGGCCGACAACGCGGCGTGCGCCGTGGCGACCGTCGTCGAGCTGCGTGAGAAGGGATTTGCCGTCTCTGACGAGAACGTTCGCGTGGGTTTACGGCGCGCGAAGTGGCCGGGACGCTTGGAGTGGCACCGGGGACATCCGGCATTTCTCTTCGACGCCGCACACAACGCTTCAGGCTGCGAGACGCTGGCTCGATACCTCGACGACCTGGATTTCCCCGGCCGCGTCGTGCTCCTTTTCGGTGCGATGCGCGACAAGGACCACCGGCGGATGCTTTCGGCCTTCGACGGCCGGGTAGAGCGCCGCATCTACGCGGCGCCGCCGCTCTACCGTTCCGAGCGCCCCCAGCGCCTCGCGAGGATCCGCAAAGGCACCGTGGCGAGAAGCGTTCGCGACGGGGTCGCCCGAGCAAAGCGCGCGGCCGGTCCCGACGGCCTGGTCGTCACCGCGGGCTCGATCTTCCTAGTCTCCGAGGCCCGCGCCCTGGTCAAGAACATCCGAACCGACCCCCCGATCGCCATGTAACCCCCCAAAATTCACCCTAGGCAAAAGGGGTCTGACCCCATTTCCAAACCGCGAATTCCCCTGAACCCCTGCAAAATACGGCGGAAACCGTTGGAGAGGCGCGGGGAAACGGGGTCAGACCCCTTTTTCGTGGCTGGGGGTTTTGCGCTATTAGAGCGCGGATGAGTGTCTTCTTGCAGGCCTGTCGGCGGGAGGCGACGCCGTACACGCCGATTTGGATCATGCGGCAGGCCGGCCGGTATCAGCCGGAGTACCGCGCCCTCAGAGAGAAGGTGAGCTTCATCGAGCTATGCAAGACGCCGGAGCTCGCCTGCGAGGTCACCGTGCGCGCGGTCGATCAGCTCGGGGTCGACGCGGGCATCATCTTTGCCGACATCCTTCTGATACTCGAGCCGCTTCAGATCGGGTTCGAGTTCACCGACGACCACGGTCCTCGCATCATGAATCCGATTCGTACGGCGGCTCAGGTCGATGGCGTCCCGGAGCGCATCGACGCAGCGGGCTCCCTCTCGTACGTGATGGATGCGATTCGCACCACGCGAAAAGAGCTCGACGTGCCCCTGATCGGCTTTGCGGGCGCACCCTTCACGCTCGCGTCTTATGCGATAGAGGGCGGCGGGTCGAAGAACTACTACGAAGCCAAGAAGCTCATGCTGGGCGATGAGGGCCTCTGGAACGCGTTCATGTCCAAGCTCTCGACCGCCATCGCAGACTATCTAATCGCACAGATCGAAGCAGGCGCGCAGGCGGTTCAGCTATTCGACAGCTGGGTAGGGTGCCTTTCGCCGTCCGACTATCGCCGGTTCGTCCTTCCCCATACGAAGGCGATCTTCGATCGACTGCCCGAGGACACCCCCGCGATTCACTTCGGCACCGGCAACCCGGAGCTCTATCCAGCCATGAAAGAGGCCGGCGGCGATCTCATCGGCATCGACTGGCGCACGTCGATCGACGAGACCTGGTCACGGCTGGGCGAGGACGTCGGCATTCAGGGCAACATGGATCCAGCCGCGCTGCTTGCTTCGCGCGACGTCATGCGAGCCCGTGCCTCCGAGGTGCTCGAAAGCGCATCGGGTAGGCCCGGACACGTTTTCAACTTGGGCCACGGCATCATGCCGCAAGCCGAGGTGGACCAGGCGCGCGCCCTAGTCGACCACGTGCACGAAGCCAGCCAGCGCTAGTCGTTGCGCACGCCGATGAAGTGGAAGGTGAGCGCGAAAGTGCCTGCCAGCTGCCGACCGCTTATCCACTGCTTGATCTGGTCGCCGCTAGTCGGGTCGTTACCCCGCATCGATAAACCGATGTACGACCAGTCTAAGCTCGCCGCGAACGACATCCAGCGGACGAGGGGAATACGAAGACCGACGCCGAACGTCGTGTCGAGGCCGCCGTTGTTCGCGTCCGTCAGCCCCCACGCGTTGCCGTCGAACATGCGAGCGAGCCCGATGTTGACTCGGAACATGATGTGCACGTAGGGAATCCGAATCGTTGGTTGAAACTCCACGCCCGTCCTGAGCAGCTTGTACGCGTCGTAGTTGGCGTGGCGGTAGTACCAGCCCAAGAAGAAGCCGCCGCCAAAGCCCGTCCCGAGCGAGAAGCCCCACTGAGGACCTCGCAGCTTCGGCGCTCCACCCGTGGTCGTCCCGAGGCTCAGTGCGCCGAACCGATCGGGATCGTACGACGAGGGACCCGCGACGGCCTCGAGCCACAACCAGCCTTTGACCTTCTTGGAGTAGGGGCTTTTCTTCTCTTCCGGAGGGGAGTCGGCTGGAGCCTCCGCAGACGGAGTTTCGGCCGGAGCGGTCGCGTCGGTATCCTGCGCCCAAGCTGAAGACGTAACGAGAAACGTCCCCCAAACGACAAACGCCAAGTGCTTCATCAGTTGTCTCCCCAGGTCGGCTCGATCCGCTCCGCTTCGATCCGATAGGTTCCCTCGAACCAGTTGCCTGCGTCGACCAGCTTGCACCTCGCCGAGCAAAACGGGAAGCTCTTCACCCGCTTCGTCAGCTCCTTCCGACAGATCGGACAGCGAACCCTCTTCATCGCGCGGGGACCATAGCATAATGAACCGGACACCTCGCCATATCTATCTGGATCCGCTCGACGCGATCTGGCTCACCGCCGCGGCAAATATCGGCTTTCGCGTGGAGCGGTCCGCCGACGTCTACGCGTCCACGGACGGCCGCGGGGTGATGACGATCGGCACGCCCGCCACGCTCGATTCCGATGACTGCCTCGCTCAAATGATTTTGCACGAGCTTTGCCACTCGATCATCGAGGGTGCTGAGAGCCTGCACCTCCCCGACTTCGGCCTGGATAATCTGAGCGAGCGCGACGTCGTGCGCGAGCATGCATGCGTCAGGCTTCAAGCGTGGCTGACCGAGGCGCACGGGCTTCGCACCGCGCTCGCCCCGACGACCGACTTCCGAGGCTACTACGACTCTCTGCCGGAAGACCCGCTCGGCGAGGTTGACGATCCGGCAACGGCGCTCGCACGCATTGGCGCAGGGAGGTCGGCAGAGCCACCCTGGGCTCCGCATCTACACCGGGCGCTCGAGGCGACGGCGACGGTACTGAGGGCGGCGCGTCACCTCGATGCCACCGACCCGAATGCGTCCGAGCCGCCCATCTGGTTCGAATTGCCCTAGCGGCAACGTGCCAACTGGCGCCGCCCCCGCCGCATGGTATACCGCCGCCGCTCCAGTTACGGAGCCGGGGCCCACTCGGGTCCCGAAATCAATCACATCTCCCGGCTCGATCAGACGTTCCGGTGCCTCGTCCGAGGTTGTTCGTCTGGGGAGATGGAAGCCCAACCGAAAGGAGAAACGAGCAATGGCTGAAACCACACAAGAAGCCCAGGAAGCGCCCGAGCTGGCGGCCCTGGGAAGCCCCGACGTCGCGTCGGGCGATCTGCCGATTGGGCTCCGGGCCCTCATCGATGCGGGCGTCCACTTTGGTCACCAGACGAAGCGCTGGAATCCCCGCATGCGCCCCTACATCTACGGCGCGCGTAATGGCATCCACATCATCGACCTCGATCAAACCGCCGAGCTCTTCAAGCGCGCCTACAACTTCGTGGCAGACGCCGTGGGGCGCGGTGGACACGTGCTGTTCGTCGGCACGAAGCGGCAAGCCGCAGAGGTCGTTCGCGAGGAGGCCGAGCGCGCCAACCAATTCTTCGTTACGGGCCGGTGGCTCGGCGGCACGCTCACGAACTTCCGTACGATGAAGAGCGGCATCGACCGGCTTCGCGCCATCGAGGCCCAGGTCGAGGACGGCACGATCGATTCCCTTCGTAAGAAAGAGGCGCTTTCGATCCGCCGCGAAGGCGAGAAGCTCGAGAAGTACCTCGGCGGAATTAAGAAGATGGACGGCCTTCCTTCGGTGCTCTTCGTAATCGACCCACACAACGAGCACATCGCGGTCAACGAGGCCCGCAAGCTTCACATCCCGATCGTCGCGCTGACCGACACAAACTGCGATCCCGATCTGATCGACTTCGTCATCCCCGGAAACGACGATGCGATACGTTCGATCAAGCTGATCACCTCTCGTATTGCGGACGCCTGCCTCGAGGGCGGGCAGAGTCACCGGGACTTTCTCCAGCACGAAGGCGCCGCCGCACCGGACGCATCCGGCGAGGGCGTGCAGGTCGAGTTTGCCCGCAAGCGCGGTTCCGCGCCTGCGGCTCCCGAAGGAAACGAGTAATGGCCGAAATCTCCGCTTCACAAGTCAAGTCACTCCGCGATCGGACGGGGGCCGGCATGATGGCGTGCCGGGATGCGCTCCGCGAGACGGCTGGCGACGAGGAAAAGGCGATCGAGATCATCCAGAAGAAGGGCCTCAGCAAGGTCGCCAAGAAGGCAGGGGCCATCGCGGGTGACGGCCTGGTCCACGCCTACATCCACGGGGCCGGACGCGTCGGCGTTCTCATCGAGGTAAACTGCCAGACCGATTTCGTCGCCCGCGGCGAGGACTTCCGCACCTTCGTCGAGGAGACGGCGATGCAGGTGGCCGCCGAGGCGCCGCTTTTCGTGAGCGAGGACGACATCCCTGAAAACGAAATCCTCGCTCAGACCGCGATTTATCGTGGCCAGATCGAAGAGGAGGCCAAGGCCACCGGCAAGGACAAGCCCGCCGCTGCGGTCGAGAAGATCGTCGAGGGCAAGCTCGCCAAGTGGAAAAAGGAGTCGTGTCTCCTCGAACAACTATCGATCATGGGCGACGAGAAGACGATTCAAAAGCGTCTCGAGGAGCTCACCGCCAAGCTCGGCGAGAAGATCAGCATTCGCCGGTTCACTCGGTACGAGCTCGGCGAAGGCATCGAGAAAAAGAAATCAGATCTGGCGGCAGAGGTGACTGAGGCGCTAAAAGGCTCTTGAGTCATGACTAACGGGGCGAAGCTCACGCGGGTACTGCTCAAGCTCTCGGGGGAGGTGCTTGCCAGCGGTCCCTCCGGCAAGAGCATCGACCCCGAGATGCTGAAAGCCATCAGCGAAGAGCTCGCCGAGGTCCACGCGAGCGGTTGCCAGATCGGCATCGTCATCGGAGGCGGAAACATCTTTCGCGGTCTGAAGGGGAGCGCGAGCGGAATGGACCGCACCGCGGCCGACCACATGGGGATGCTGGCCACCGTGATCAACGGGATCGCCCTGCAGGACGGTCTCGAGAAGGCCGGCGTGGACACCCGGCTCATGAGCGCCCTCGAAATCAAGGCCGTCTGCGAGCCATACATCCGGCGCCGGGCAGTGCGGCATCTCGAAAAAGGGCGTGTGGTGATTTTCGTAGCCGGGACCGGCAATCCCTATTTCTCGACGGATACCGCGGCGGCGCTTCGCGCCATGGAGATTCGAGCAAGCGTCCTTTGCAAGGCGACCAAGGTGCTCGGCATCTA
Organism: Myxococcales bacterium; assembly: GCA_024643985.1. Taxonomy (GTDB): domain Bacteria; phylum Myxococcota_A; class Polyangia; order Polyangiales; family Houyiibacteriaceae; genus SG8-38. Next base: position 13,511 of record JAHELW010000031.1, read on the forward strand.
CGACAAGGACCCGGTCCTTCACGACGACGCCAAGATGGTTCCCCGGCTGACGTACGACCAGTTCCTGATGGAGCGTGTGGGCGTCATGGACGCCACGGCCGTTGCGCTTTGCCGAGACAACGACCTTCCGATTCGGGTTTTCAAGCTCACCGAGCCCGGCAACATTAAACGGGTTGTCATGGGCGAAGACGTCGGTAGCCTTGTGACCGCGGGGAGTTGACTCCGTCGACGCGAGGAAACCGATGCTTGCCGAAACACTACAAGAGCTCAACGACGCGATTGCCAAGGCGCAGGAGGCGCTCAAACGAGACCTCGCCAAGATCCGCGCCGGGCGCGCCAACCCCGCCATCCTCGACGGCGTGCGGGTCGACTACTACGGCTCTCCCACGCCCCTCAAGCAGCTCGCGTCGATCTCGGTGCCCGAGCCGCGGATGATCGTGTTGAAGCCCTTCGACCGCACTCAGATCCAGCCGATCGAAAAGGCGATCATGGAGGCGCAGCTCGGCCTCAACCCCGGCAACGATGGAGAGCTGATTCGTCTCCCGATGCCACCTCTCACCGAGGAGCGTCGCAAGGAGCTGGTCAAGGTCGCGCGCAAGTCGGGTGAGGACTGCAAGGTCGCCATTCGAAAGGCGCGTCACGATGCCAAAGACATGATCGACAGCCTCCAAAAGGAGGGCGAGGTCGGCGAAGACGATGCCGACCGCGCACGCAAGGAGCTCGAAGAGATCGTCAAAGGCGGCACCAACAAGGTCGACGAAATCGTCACCAAGAAGGAAACCGACATCCTAGAGGTGTGAGCGCCGGCTAGAACGGTCTCCCAAACCCCGCGTAAAGCTGGAAGCCTCCCCCTCGGTCGAACCCATACGCCGCTCCCAACCGCAGCGACATCGGCTGCGTGTACCCTATCGTGAAGTCCATGTGCACCTCGGCTCCAGCTCCTTTGCGGAGCTGCGAGAGGTCGAGCGGGCCGAAATACGCGTTTCCGAGGTCGAAGAACACCAGCCCCCACATGCGGTCGAAGAACAGAGGCACCGTCCCGGGGCCGCGCAGCACTCGAGTGAGGGGAAACCGGTACTCGTTCTGAAGAAGGTGAAAGCGGTCCCCGAAGATCGAGAACGCCGGGTAGCCGCGCAGCGCGACGCCGCCTTGCTGCTCGAAGTTGACGAGCTGCTCGACGAACGAGGCCTCGGGAAAGCCACCCAGCGAAAAGATGCCGCGCTCCCCGCGGCTGTCCTCGCCGGCTCCGCCCCCGTAGCGGAGCGCAAACACGTGGTGCTGCGCCCAGGGCATCTCGATGAATCTCCGGATGAACCACGAAGCCGCGATGCTGCGGAAGCGGCTACCAATCCCAGGGTGGGCGAAGGTCATCGAGGCGCCGAGTGAGCGTCCCTCGGAGGGGTTGTAATCGTAGAGGTGTCTCCGCGCGTCGCTGTAGGTCCAAGACAACCGTATGTCGGCGTTGAGCCCGGTCGGCGGCACGCGCGGAGGCGGGAAGCTCGGGTTGAGGAGACCGCGAAAGCTCGACAGTGAGCGCGCCCAAGTCAGCCCGTAGCTCGCACTGATCGTGTTGGCGTGAAAGGAGCGCGGAATGAGCTGGGATACGCCAAAGCGTCCACCGTACGCGTCTTCGACCCAGGGCCTCCGCCTCCCGTTTACGACGAAGCCGCCCCGTGGTGTGACTCTTCTGAAGAAGGTCACCGCCAGATTTGGAGGTAGGCGCCGCAGCGTGTACCGGAGATCGACGTTGACGTAGCCCTCGGTGAGGCTGATCCCGAGTCGCACGAAGTAGTCGTGAAACTCGGCTGCGTCGCTGCCGCGGGTGAAGATACCGAGCTGCCGGCCAAACGCGTCGTTTTCGAGGTCGAGCCCCCAAAAGCGTGGATAGAGGGTTCGGGCCGCGACGTATCGAGTCGAATGGTCGGCCATCAGCGTGTCCGGGTCGCTTGGCGGAGGGCGGTCGTCGACGTAATCCGGCGCCGGACGCCCCGTCTCCGGATCGAGCTTCATGGCGTAGAGGTCGAAGCCACGGCTCGTATAGCCGATGTAGGCGAGGCGCCTTCCATCCGGCGAGACCGCCGGGGTGTAGGCCCCCGATACCACGTTCGTGATCTGCTGAATTGCGTCCGTCTCCGGCTCCCAGGCGTAGACGTTCGGGATTCCGGTTCGGTCACTCGAGAAGTAGAGCCGGCGCCCGTCGGGGGCCCAGGCTGGGCCCGTGTCGAGGGCACGGTCGTGCGTGACCCGGGTGACCTCGCGCGTTCCGAGGTCGATCACCTGGATGTCGCGGTAGCCGCCCTTGCGCCAGACGCTGTAGGCGAGCTTGGTGCCGTCTGGCGAGAATCGCGGCGTGTAGACCTGCTCGAACCGCTCGCTCGGCACCAGGAGCTCCTGTGTTCCCTCGATATCGCCGAGCTCGGCGACCCACAGCGTTTGCGTCGACGTGTCGTTCCGGACGTATGCGACGAGACGTCCGTCGGGCGAGATGTCGGGATAGCGCGCTCGAAGACCTTTGGTCAGCCGCTGCCGCTTCCACGGAGCCTTCGGGTCGTATCGAAAGAGGTCGTAGTAGGTGTAGATGTTCGCCTTGTAGGCGTCGGCGGACTCGAAGTAGAGATCGCCGTTCGGGTGGATCGCCGGGTAGCTCTCCCCTGCGCTCCGCACGATTCGCTCGACGCGATTGTCGTTGCCGAGGTCGAGCCGGCGGATCTGTGGATCGCTCCGCCCATCCGACGCGTAGTAGATCAATCGACGTTCGTCCTCGAATCGAAGACCCCGAAGCGTTTCGCCCCGAAACGTCAGACGCTGCCCTTGGGCCAGGCCCGCATCGATGACCTCCGCTTCGATTTCGCCGTAGTGTTGGCGCATGTCCTCGATCCAAAGCTCGTAGAGCTCCCGAAAGGTCTGGCCGGTCAGGCCTTTGGCCATTCGATTGACGCTGAACGGAATCGCGCGCCTCCCGTACCATTCCGACATCTCGGTGATGATGTCTTCGCCGTATCGGTCGACGAGCCAGCTGACGAAGCGCGAGCCGTACAGGTACCAGATGTCGCCGTGCGGCCAGTAGTCGGTGCGGTTGTTGAGGGTGTCGAAGTGCAGGACTTTGTTCTCGAGCACGGCCATCCGCATGTACATCTCGTACTGGGTCGACCGAAGGCGCCCTCCGGCCGTGAGGCCCGACTCGAGGTAGGTCGCGATGCCTTCGATGATCCATCGCGGCTGGAGCACGTTCGGTGCCCAGATCTTTCCGAAGATCTCGTTCACGATGCGTGGCAGCCCGCCGATGTTGTCTAGATGCATGACGTGGGCGTGCTCGTGCGTCACCAGAATGGTGAGCCAGTCGTCGAAATCGCTGAGCACCGAAAGGTCGTCGGGGGCGGTGGCAAAGAGATTGATCACGTTGTAGGGGAGCACGCGCGCATTGCCGTTGGCGAAGTCGGTCTCGTCCGTGAGGACGATCTGCACCCGCTTCTTGGGCTCGTGGCCGAGCAGCGGCCGCAGCCTTTCGTGCGCCCGCTCGGAGACCTGCAGCACGCGCCTCGCCACGAGGGCGAGCGGCTCGGGATAGCTGACCTCGAAGTGCTCACTCCGCACGGTCCGCCAGCGTCTCGTCAGGTCCCTGGTCTGGGCGCCTGCCGGAATCGCCAGCAAAAGCGCCCACAGACAGGCGATCGCCGCCCCCGCACGGGCCATCTCCGACCTTCTACCATGGGGCCTCCTCGAACCCATAACCGCCTGTTCACCCCCCCTATGGGCCAAAGCCTTGACCCACACCCTAGCCAGTGCCTAGCCTTAACTCAGGTTAGGGGGCTTTGTTTCACCACGATGGGTGCTGAGCGAGGGGAATTGATCATCGAGGATCTGGCGTTGCCGTTGGCGCTGCGCTTCATCTCGGGCAAGTACCAGGGAGGGGAGTTCCCGCTTCCCGACTCGGGCGAGATCGTGATCGGTCGCTCGAGCGAGCTCGACATGGTGCTCGTCGAGGACATGGTCTCGAGGCGCCACGCCAAGATTTCCGTCGAGGGTGGCGACATTTTTCTCGAGGACCTCGGGTCGACCAATGGAAGCTTCGTAAATGGCGAGAAGATCAGCCGGACGAAGCTATCCGAGGGAGACCGGATCCTCATTGGCACCAGCATCATCAAGGTCGTGGCGTCCGACGGCTCCGCGTCCGTGCAGGACGCGCAGGCGAAGATGAACGCGGCTGCCTCGAGCGCGCGTCCCGCCGCCGCGGGCAGCACCATGACCGGCTCGATTGCGGAGGTGGCCCTGCCGGACCTCCTTCAGCTTTTTTCCGCCTCGAAGAAGACCGGCGTGCTTCAGATCACCACGACCACCGACGTCGGGGCGATCTATCTCGATGAGGGCCGGGTCCGCTTTGCCGTCGTGAACGGCGACGAGTCCGTGCCTCCTGAAAAGGCCTTCTATCGCGTGCTGGTCTGGGACAAGGGCACCTTCGACCTGCTCCCGGAAGCGGACCGAGAGTTCCCGACGGAGATTCAGAGCAGCATCGAAGGCCTCCTGATGGAAGGCATGCGCCAGCTCGACGAAATCCGGCGGCTCGGCGACGCGCTTCCACCGCTCAAGTCGCGGCTCGGCGTCGCGCGACCGCTCGACAAGCCCCTGCGGGACGCAACGCCGGAGGAGCTCGACGTCATTCAGCTCGCGCTCAACCACGAGACGCTGGCCGACATGATGAACTTCAGCGGCAAGCCCGATCCGGAAGTCGCCGAGCGCGTCGTCGCGCTGCTCGAAAAAGGCTACCTCCGAGCCGAGTGAGAGGGGGACACGCTCCCCCCTCGCAAACCCAACCGTTTCGGCCACTTACGACCCACACCGCGAAAACCCGCGCGGACTACTGTCGAAAGTACCGGCGGAGCGCCTGATACGCCCGGCCCAGCGATTCGTTGAGCTCGAGCGCAGTCTCGTGCCGCTCCGGGTGCCCTTGGTGCTTTTGAGGATTGTACCGGTCGCGCAGTCGCTGATACGCGCGCTCGACCTCGGGCCAACTCGCACCGGGGCTGAGCTCGAGATTCGCGAGGTACTGCCTCACCCGCTGCAGCGTCGGGCGCGCTTCGTCCGCGGGCTGCTGTCCGCGACGCCGCGCTCGCTCCGCCCGAAGCTCTTCATCCGAGAGGTCCGCGAGCTTCTTGCCCGAGGGGCCGAACTTGCCATCGCTCAAACGCTCCATCAATCGTCCGCGCCATGAAGCGTGAGGAGTCGACCCAGCAGGTCCTCGGAGTACTTCGTCAGCTTCGTGAAGGCGACCCCCATGCCGGCAGGATCGTCTTGAACGCGGACGACCTTCCCGGTTCCTTCGATGGTCTGGACGTCGTCCATGATCACGGTGAACGTCAAATCGACCTCGGTGCCGACCGGCAGCGGCTCTTTGGACCGAATGAATACCCCGGTCCTCGAGACGTTCGTCACGTATTCGTGTACGAAAGCGTCGAACGACTCGAACTCTTTGTTGATCGTGACCCGCTTGTCGCCGCGTCTGTGGTCCTTCATCGGCGTCAGTCTCCCGTCAGGTCGAACTGCTCAAGATGATAGTCGTTTCGCGGATTCAATTCGATGCGCCGCTGAAAACGTCGCGCTGCTTCTTCCAACGAGGCCCGCTCCTCGCGGTCGAGCATGTCGCATACGGCTGGATGCGCACTGATGACGATCTTGTAGCCGGGCAGCGAGTCGCGTTCCCGTCGCATCTGACGGAATATCTCGTGGCAGATCGTTTCCTTCGATTGAAGTCGTCCTGTGCCGTCGCAAAAGAAACATGGCTCGTAGAGCGTTCGCCCGAGTGACTGCCGGGTTCGCTTTCGCGTCATCTCGACCAAGCCGAGCTCGCTGATGCGGATTGCGGTGGTCTTCGACTTGTCCTCTTTCAATGCCTGAAGAAGCGCCTTGAACACCTTTTCGCGGTGGGCGTGCCGCTCCATGTCGATGAAGTCGAGCACGATGAGGCCGCCGATGTTGCGAAAGAGCAACTGGTACGTGATTTCCCGAACTGCCTCCAGGTTCGTTTGTAGAATCGTTTGTTCGACGTCACGCCCTTTGCCCGTGAAACGGCCCGTGTTGACGTCGATGGCCGTCAACGCTTCCGCTTGGTCGATCACCAGGTGGCCGCCCGACGGCAATGGGACCTTTCGTGAAAGGGCGCGGGTGATCTCCTCTTCGATTCCATACTCGTCGAACAGCGGCTCGTAGCCCTCGTATAGTCGAACGTCGTTTGCCCGCTCCGGCAGGAACAGCGTCAAGAACTCTTTCAGCCGCTGGTACTGGTCACGATCGTCGACGACGATTTCGCTGACTTCCTCCGTGAACAGATCCCGTGCTGACTGGATCACGATGTCCGGCTCTTCGTGGACGCGCGCGGGCAGCTTCTTCACCTGCTCGCGCGCCTCCTGTGTCTGCTCCCAGAGCTTCACCAAGTATCCGATATCCGCTTTCAGCTTCTTCTTGGTCAGTCCCTGTGCGAGCGTTCGCACCACGACGCCGCCCTGCGGAGGCTTCACCGAATCGATGACTTCCTTCAAACGGCGGCGTTCCCGATCGTTGCCGATTCGCTTCGAAACGCCCACGTGGTCCACGGTCGGCATGAACACGACGTAGCGCCCCGGAAGCGCCACATGACTCGTGACGCGCGCACCTTTCGTGCCAATCGGCCCTTTCGAGACCTGCACCATGAGCTGCTGCCCCTCCTGGAGCAGGTCGCGGATCGGTGTCTTTCGCGAGGCTCGGTTGCGGCGCCCCTTCGTCGCGCCCCGCTTGGTCTTCTCTTCGCCTTCGTCTTCGGTGCCTGGCTCTGCGAGCAGATCCTCGACGTGGAGAAACGCCGCACGGTCGAGCCCGATGTCGATGAAGGCGGCCTGCATGCCAGGGAGCACCCTCGTCACCCGGCCGAGGTAGATGTTGCCGACGGGAGAACGATGGTGGCGCCGTTCCACGTAGAGCTCGCGCAACACGCCGTCGGCGATGAGACCAACCCGCGTCTCGCCAATGTCGACGTTGATCAGAAGAGTGTTCTGGGCCATCTCTTCGGAAGAGTTAGTTCTTCTCGAAGATTTGTTCGATTTCGGCCTGGGTGCTCTCCTCGCTCTTGGAGCGCGCGACCGCGATCTCCTTCACGACGAGATTCCGAGCCGTCTCGAGCATTTTCTTCTCGCCAAACGAGAGCGACTTCTCGACCTGGAGGCGGTAGAGGTCACGCATGACCTCGGCCACATCGAACACCGAGCCCGTCTTGATCTTGTCCATGAAGCCCCGATAGCGGCGGTTCCAGGTCTGGTTGTCGAAGACGACCGGCTGCTCCTCGAGCAGGGCGAAGATCTCCTCGATATCCGTCTCGGAGATCGGAGGCCGAAGTCCGACTTTTTTGGCCTGCGCCACGGCCACCCGGATTCGGTCGTTGTTCTTCGCGTCCAAGGGCTTCAGGACGTAAAATTCCATCGTGGTCGAGCCGATCTTGCGCTCCTCGATCGACACGACCTCCGTCACGCCTTGCTTGGGATAGATGGCCTTGTCGCCAACCTTGAAATCGTATGTTCCCGCTTGCATCGGGACTCCTTATCTCGCCAAAAATGTCCCCGTACACCCCGTTGGAGGGGGCGTAAGGTCGAACGGGCGCTGCGCAGTGTTTATTTCCGACCTCGTCGTCGCACGTCGCGCGTCCCCGCTCTTTCGGTGTAGCCGGATAAGCTTCCAGCCGGGGGGAAATGTAATCTCAGCCGCGGGCCCGGTCAACGCGCCCAGACCGGACGCGACTTTCACGGAAGATCTGCAGATCCAAGCATCGATCGCATGCGTGAGCCGGTTCGTACGCGCCTTCTTCAGCTTTTCAACCTGATCTGACAAGCAAGCGTTTATCAATGATTCCAACATCTTGAGCCGCTAGGTTGCAAAACTTTTCGCTAAAGTAGTACAAAGTTATGTATAATTCATGTGCGGTTCCGCTTGACACGTGAAGTGACGTGACAATACGGTACACGCACCTGCAATCTTGACCCACCTTGGAGGAGGTCGAAATGGCGACTGCAAAGAAACGACGATCAACGAAGAAGAGGAAGCCGGCGAAGAAGCGCACGGCGAAGAGGCGCACGACTAAGAAGCGCGGCACGAAGAAGCGCGCGACGAAGAAGCGCGCGACGAAGAAGCGCGGCACGAAGAAGCGCGCGACGAAGAAGCGAGCCACGAAGAAGCGCGCGACGAAGAAGCGCGCCACGAAGAAGCGCGCGACGAAGAAGCGCGCGACGAAGAAGCGCGCCACGAAGAAGCGCGCGACGAAGAAGCGCGGCACGAAGAAGCGCGCCACGAAGAAGCGTGCAACCAAGAAGCGCGCGACGAAGAAGCGCTCGACCAGGAAGCGCGCGACGAAGAAGCGTGCGACCAAGAAGCGCGCCACCAAGAGGCGCGCCACGAAGAAGCGCGCGACTCGCAAGAAGAAATAACCTTCTAGGCGGTAAGCCTTAGGGCCTACCTAGGGGTCACCTCCGGTGGCCCCTCGCCTAAGGCTCCTCCGGGGGCCTTCGCGCAGTCTGTCGTGGCGATCCCTCTTTCTTGTGGGGGGGTGTTCGTCCGCTGGCGCCCCGGCCGTTTGGCCGGGGCGTTGGCAATTCAGGCCTTCTTCTCGCTTTTCAGCAGGCGCCCGAGGCGCGCGGGCTCGACCCGAAGGCCGATCACCTTTTCGCGCTCGAGCGTCACGGAGCCGGCGGGGCTGCCTTTGCGCTTTCGAACGAAGCGCCGCGGGGTGTAAAGCACATCGACGACCGGCTCGCCGCGAAGCTCGCTGAAGTGCGCGGCGAGCGTAGCCGCGTCCACCAGCGTCTCCGGGCTGCACGACTTGCCCTTCGTGAGCGGCACGACGACATGCGCGCCCGCCACGCCTCGAGCGTGGAGCCAGAGATCATGCGGGCGTGCGATGCGGAGCGTGAGCCGATCGTTATCGGCAGCTCCCCGGCCGACGAGTGCCATCGCTCCGTCCTCCGTGACGAACGCGCGATACGGCTGGCGCTCCTCTTCGCGCCGTCGTTTTCGCTCGCGCTCTTGGGGCTCGGTGATCGTAACGCCGCGCGATTCGAGCGCGCGCGCGAGGTCCGTCGCGCTGCGTGCGTCGACGTCGAGTCGAAGCTCTTCGAGAACACCGAGCTCTCGCTCGACCTCACGAAGTCGCTCCGGAACGATGCGCAACCCTCGCTTGAGTCGCTTGGACTTCGCAAAGAGATCTTGAGCGAGCGCCGCTGGGCTCCTTCGCGGGTCGAGCTCGAGTCGAATGCGGCGATCCGACCCATCCCAGGGCGTCGCGTCGAAGAGCTCTGCACCCTCGGGAATGTCCGCGGAATGGGCGAGCAGCAGGCTAGCCCTCAGGTGGAGCTCCTCCGCGCGCTCGGCTCGCTCCAGGTCTTTCGCGATTGCGTCGCGCTTCTTTCGCAGACGCTTCAGGTGACGCGAGAGAGCGCGCGTGAGCTGCGACTTGCGACCCGCCTCGTATGCCTCGAGCGCCCTCTTGCCCGCGGTCCGCAGGGCCTCCCGGCTGAGCGCCGTCGCGTATGCCTCGTCCCACGGCAGCTCTGCGGGCGCGCCAGACGACTGAACGATCACCGTGCGCTCCGTGTCGCAGAGCCACCAGGCTCCGTAGGGGCGGCTCGGTGCGGCAAGGATCGTTCGCTCGATGCCGCCCCTCCGGACCGTCGCCGCGATCGCGCGCCGGCTTCGCCGGACCGAGTCGATACGGGCGCCTTCGAGATGGCGGCGAAGCTTGGTGATCGACGGAGTTGCACGCGCGCCGCGAGGCCGCTCGCCAACGATCCCAGCGTCGAGCACGCCTGGGAGCATCACCAAGACGAGCGCCTCGCTCGTCCCATCCGAACGAAGAGAAAGACTCAGCAGACCGGGTTGCGGTTCGTCGACGCGCACGATCTTGGCATTCCATTCACTCACTCTCGTCCTTCGGCCAACGCCTGTAGGAGCCGTGCCTCTCGAAACGACTGCGGAGAATCGACTGTGATGAACGCGCGCGCCGCACCGGAGCCTTCGAGCTTGTCGAGAACGTCGAGAAGCTGGGCGTGCGAAAAGGTCCGACGGATCCCTTCGGCCAGCAGCGACCCGTACACCAGCTCACCGCGTGGTACGGGATCCTCCAGCGCGTCGAAGCCGCTGGTCACCGCAAGCGTCTTCGCCATGCGCTGCGCAAGCTCCGGTTCCCAAAGGCCTCGCGCCCGCCAGACGATCGTGCGATCGGGTGAGCGTGGAAGGTGGTCGAAGTAGTCTCGCAGGCGCTGACGGTCTCTCGCTCCCGTGGTGACCGCAGCGTCGGTGTAGACGACGAGGATCGATGCCTCCACCGCGTCGACCGCGTCCGAGAGCCAGGTCAGCCCCGATTCCAGGGCCGGTCCCCCCCGGAGGGGCCCCTCTGGCGGGTTCCAGCACGGCCCCGGCACCCGTAGCGCCAGCTCGAAATCGGCGGGTAGCTGCTTCCGCCACTTCGCCATCGTTGCCGGCTTGGGGAGCGGGCTCGCGGGGGCGATCTCCGCAAAGCGGAGCTCGGCCGTGTACT
>JAHELW010000183.1 GCA_024643985.1 Myxococcales bacterium
CGCCGCCCATGCCGGCCGCGCCGCCCATGCCGCCCATGCCGCCCGAGCCGCCCGGCCCGATTGGTCCCCCGTTGTTATCGCTGCAACCAGCACCAACCACGACAAGGCTGCCCGCAAGGACACAGCCCACCAATGCTCTACTCCACCCCATATTGGTCTCCACCCTATCAGCTACGCCGATCTCGGCAAGTAATCATGACCCCCCCGTGGGCCGATTCATTCACTGCATACGCTCATACGACGCGACAATCCAGTGGGCGCGTTTCGCCTTCGGCACGAGGTCGAGCAGGGTGCTTCGGAGCGAGCGGCCTTGCCCACCGCCGGCGGACCCCCGCTGAACGGATGAACGCTGCGCCGGCCCGAGTCTGAAATCGCACTGCGGGCAGGTGGTGGGAACCGGAATGTGGCCTCGCAGGCGGTCGCGAAGGCCCCGAACGCGGGTCGCGACCGCGGTCAAGAGCCAATGCACCTCGATCGTCACGAGCTCGAAGCGGCTGAGGCGGAATCCGGGCACCAGCCGCTCGAGCGTGCGCTCGTCGAAGGTTCGAAGATGGAAGATCGGACTGAACCGGCAGCCGCACTCCGGGCACACGACCATGAGCCGCCGCTCCCGATACGGAACCGAAATCAACACCTGAGAATCGGCCACACGAGCCATCTCCGCGAGCGCCTTCGAATACACCCCGTGAGGCAAGTGCTCGATGACCTCGAGCGCGGTCACGGTGTCGTACGAGCGGTCGCCAAACGGAAGGGCGTCGATCGGCCCCTCGACGATCTCCGTCCGACACTGAGCCGCGGAGATCGCCGACTTCGCTCGTTCCAGCCCGCAAAGAGTCAGTGGGGCCTCGCGGCCCTCCAGAAACGAGAGAAAGGCGCCATTGCCGGTGCCCACGTCCAGCAGCCGCGTCGCGTCCGCCGAGATCATCCCGGCCGTCACTTCGAAGCGCTTTCGCTCCGCGTCGTCGGCGAGGTAGCGGTCCACGTCCCACTCGGCGAGGTTCTCGTAGTAGTCCGCTTCAGCCATTCGATGTTTCTCCCGGATCGACGACGCTCGAAAGGACGGCCGCGACCCGATCCGCGGCGTGACCGTCCCCGTAGACGCCGTCTCGAGCGCTCGCGGGCGGAGCGGCCAGAAAGTCCCGGCACGCGAGCAGCATCGCATCAGGGTCGGCGCCGACGAGCCGATTCCAACCGAGGTCGACGGTCTCGGTCCACTCGGTTTCGCCCCGTGCGGTTACGCAGGGGCGGCCTACGTAGAAAGCCTCCTTCTGCAGGCCACCGCTGTCGGTGATGACGATGCTCGACCGATCGAGAAGTGCGAGCATCTCGAGATAGCCGACGGGCGCGACGGAGTGGACCGATGCGGGAAGCTGCAATCCGAGCTCCGTGAGCCTCCGCTTGGTCCTCGGATGCAGGGGCATCACCAGCGGGAGCTCTTCGGACACCCGCGCCAGGCCGTCGAGCAGCGCCCGAAGCTGCGCGGGATCGTCCGTATTTTCCGGGCGATGAAGGGTAACCAAACCGAACGCCCCCGCCGCGAACGATCGACCATCGAGCGAGACTCGAGCGCGTGCGACGGGAAGAAACGTCTCACATGCGTCACGCATCACATCGCCGACGACGTGTATCCCCGACACGATTCCCTCCGCTTCGAGATGGTGCTTCGGCGTTTCGCCAGTGACGAAATGATGGCTTGCGAGGTGATCCGTGATGACGCGGTTGATTTCCTCCGGCATCCGCCGATTGAACGACCTCATTCCCGCCTCGACATGGGCGACGGGGACATGGAGCTTGACCGCCGCAATCGCGGCCGCGGCCGTGGAGTTGGTGTCCCCGTATACCAAGGTGACCGCGGGATTCGTCTCCTCGATGATCGCTTCGAGGGCTTCGATCATGCGGCCGGTCATGGCCCCGTGGGAGAGCCCGCCGATCTCGAGGTTGCGCGCGGCGCCTGGCAGACCGAGCTCACGGAAGAACACGTCGGACATGCTGTCGTCGTAGTGCTGCCCCGTGTGGATCAGCATCTCATCGACGGCCGCGCGCTTCAGCGCCGAGGAAACCATCGCGGCCTTGATGAGCTGCGGACGCGCGCCGACGACGCTGAGAACACCCACGGTCACTGCAACACGACCTGCATGATTGCGGACAACCGCGTCTTCCAGGAGAGGTTCTCCGCTGCGTAGGCCCGCATCTCGGCGGCGGGGTCCCCGTGATGCTCGAGCATAGTGGCATAGTCGGCAGCGATGGAGGCGAGGTCGATGGCGCTCTCACCCGTCGGCACCGGCAGCGCGAACGGAAAGCTCTCGTCGAAGCTCCGATCCGGGCCCGCACACACGAAGGGAATGCCTCGGGCGCAGTATTCCCGGGTCTTCAGAGAGCTGGCGCTTTCGAGCCCGATGCGGTGCATGCCCAAGCTTGCGACGGCGATGTCGCTGCGGTCAAACAGCGCGTCGAGCGCGTGACCGGTCAGCATACCGTGAAAGCTGACGTGTTCGGAGAGGTCGAGCGCGCGGGATAGCTCTTCGAGCTCGGCCGATGCAGGGCCCTGCCCGGCGAAGCTGACTTGCGGCTTCAAATCGGTCTCGTCGAGCGTCCTTCGAAGGCCGCGTAGAACACGATCGTATCCGTGCCATTTGGCTAACGAGGCGACGCCGAGAAATCGCGGCGCTCTCGGATCGAGGGGGGGTGTCCGGCGCATCGGCAGCGCGGAGACATCGACTCCGTTGGTGCTGCGTATGCAGGGAACGCCATAGATCTCCGTTTGGTCCGCGAAGGTCACCACGTGGTCCACGAGCTGCCTAATCAGCGGGCTGAAGGTCGCGTCCGTCGCCACGATCAGCCTCTGCTCGATGGTTTCCGCTTCGCCGCGGAGGGGATAGCTCGCCACCTCCAGCACGATCCGAAGCTTGGGGTTGCGCATCTTCATCCAACTCAAGAAGGCGAGCAGCGCGGGGTTGGCACCCGGATGGCGAAGGTAGAGGACGTCGTAGTCATTCGGGGGGCAGGCCCTGGCGACGAGCCTCCAAAAAGTGGCGTAGTGGTTGATGACGCGCTTGGTCCGCCCGCCCGTCCAGCGGTACTCTTCCACGCGCTCCTCGTCCAAGACGATGCCTTCTTCGCGCCCCACGACCGTCGTCAGCGCGAATCCGAGGTCGCGGAGCGCGGCCGCCTGGTAGCGCATCTTGTTCAGAATCCCGCGACTGGGCTCGAAGTCGTCCCGCACGGGATAGATCAGCAGTACGCGCGCCGCGGCCACGGCTCAGGGATGAAACGAAGGGTGGACGGAGTCACGCGGCCGTTCGATGGGCTGCGTGCGGACCTGATACGCCAGCTCGATCGACGGTCGTGCGTCGTCGATCCCGTGGCCGCGGCCAGCGAGGATCTCCTCGTAGACGGTCGTGTGCAGGTCCCGAAAGCCCGTCGAGAATTCGATTGCCTCGTCATCCATGAGGATCGAACGGTGCGCGTGGCCGCCCTCGGCACGAACGTGCTCCGGCAGATCGCTTTCGTCGATCGATAGAAACCAGCGCACGTTGGCGTGCTCGAGCTCCATGATCCCACTGACGCGCTCGGGCTCGCGCGCGTGAATCTCGACCCGCGACGGCTGGCCGAAGACCCAGAGCATCACGTCGAAGAGGTGAATGCCGATGTTCATGGCAAGACCGCCGGACTTCTCGTCCGACCCCTTCCAGGATTGGTGGTACCAGCGCCCTCGCCGCGTCATGTAGCTCAGCACGACGTCTTTCTTGGTCTTCGGCGGGTTCTTTTGGATTCGCTCTCGGAGGGCCAGGAGCGATGGCAGGTAGCGCAGCTGGAGGACCGTCCGAATCGCGGCGTCGTGCTCGTGCTCGAGCGACTGCAGCTGATCGAGGTTCCAGGGATTGATGACGAGCGGCTTTTCGCAAATCGCATTCGCGTTGACGCGCAGCGCGAGGCGGACGTGCGCGTCGTGCAGGTAGTTGGGCGTGCAGATGGTCACGTAGCTGACCGCGTTCATGGCGCCCTCGCGACGCCGCTTTTCGAGGAACCGATCGAAGCGCTCGACCTCCGTGAAAAACCGGGCGTCGGGAAAGTAGTTGTCCATGGTCCCGACGGAGTCGAACGGATCGCACGCTGCGACCAACCTGTTGCCAGTCTCTCGAATGGCGGCGAGGTGCCGTGGCGCAACGAATCCGCCTACCCCCAGCAGGGCGAAGTTAGCCATGGCCAGGAGCTATCACGAGCGGTGCTCGTTTTCAAAAAGCCTGGGGTGAATTCGTGCGAATCGAAGTCTATGGGCTCGCTGCCGACAAGCGCTGGTAGATCTGCTCGTAGCGAGGCGCCACGACTTCTTTCAACCCGAGGAAGCGCTCCGCGGTGGAACGGCATCGCTCGGAAAGCGCCTCGTCGCGGAGGAGCGTCTCGAGCTCTCGCGCGGCGGCCAAGTACCCTTCGATGCTCCTGCCTGAGACCACGATACCGGCACGTTCGGCTCGGATTAGCTCGTCGTAGTCCCCGCACCCCGACGTGGAGACAATGGGAAGACCGCAGGCCAAGTACTCGCCCAACTTGATCGGAGAGCAGGCGAGCTTCGATGGAAACGGATGAAGGAAACAGAGCCCGACGTCGGCACTGCTCAGGTACGCGGGCATCTCGGACGAAGGCACGGCACGGGTGACGAATGGGACGCCAGCACGATCGCAAAGCTCTTCGAAGTGCGAAGGGTCCTCGCCGGTGAGAATGAGGAAGGTGAGGGGGTCGAAGATCTCCTTGGCGGCGACCATGAAGGCCACCATCTCCTCGGTTGCGTACCAGCCGCCCGGCTTCCCGGCATACACGAACACGGTGCCCCTCAGACCGAGCTCCTCGCGCAGGGCCTGGCGACGCGCCGACGCAGGATGGAAGCGCTGCAGATCGACGGCACAAGGGAGAACGTAAACCGGCGTGTCCGCGAGCCAGGGTTTGACCTCCCGCTCCCGATGGCGCGTCAGCACGGCAACGACGTCGGCGAGCTCCATCGCGCGCCGCTCGCCCCACGCCGTGAGTCGATGCCCGACGGAGCCCTCTTTCCATACGCCGGCATCGACGTATTCCTGCGAGAGCGGGCCGTCGGCGTCGGCAAACAAGCGGGTCCCCGCGAGCTTCGAGGCCACTGCGGCTATGCCACACGAGACCGAAGAGCGGCCGTGCACGAAGCTCGCCTTCGAGCGCCGCGCGAGACGGGCCGCAACGAAGCCGCCCCTGCCGATGTCGTAAAGGGTCGAGAGGACCGGCGGGCGCTTGTGGTAGCTCAAGGGATGCCACTCGATGCCCTGCGCCGAAAGCTCCTCTTGGGTCGCCTTCTGCTCTTCGGGTGACATCCGCCAACGCGGCTGTTCGAAAGTGATCAGACCTATGCGGTAACCGGCGCGCGTAAGCGCCAGCAGATAGGGGAGACTCTGGCTCTGACACAAGGGGTCGCGCAGACTCCAATAGGTCACGTAAACGCTGTCAAGACGCTCTTGCATACCCGAGCACCTCGTCGAAACACTCAGCGACCCGAGGCCCCTGGTGTTCGATGCAGTAGCGTGTTTCGACCAGGCGCCGGCCGTTGCGAGAGAGCCGTGCGCGAAGCTCGCAAGACTCGAGAAGGGCCTTCAGGTGACGATACCAATCCTCCGCGCTCGTTGCGACGAGCCCGTTCTCTCCATCGACGACGAAGTCCCGCGCGCCGCCAACCCACGAGGACACGAGGGGGACGCCCACCGCCATGTACTGCAGCTGTTTGAAACCGCACTTGCCTTGGTAGATCGGCGCGCTGTGCATCGGCGCGAGACCGATGTCGAGCTTCTGGAACTCGCGGAGCTCGTCCTGCAGTCGCCAGGGTCGTGACTGGATCTCGAGCCCGTCGAGCGAGAAGTCGTCGCCAGCACCGACCACGTGCACCTCGAAGTCGAAACCTTCCGCGCGGAGCTGTCGAAGCGCGGGCTGGACCAACTCGAGTTGGTGCGCCGTCGAAAGCGACCCGACCCATCCGATGCGCGCCCTTCCCCGCAGCTCCCCGTCCAACCGACCGGACAGCGGCTTCCACTCGGCCGCGGAGACCACCGTCATCCA
>JAHELW010000184.1 GCA_024643985.1 Myxococcales bacterium
ACTTCGACTTTGAGGATGCCCGTCAAGCCATACGGTAGCTTCACGCCAATCTCGTAGCTGCCCACCTCTTTGATCGGCTGCGGCGGCATCACGAGCTTCTTCTTGTCGACCTCGATTGCGACGCCCTTGGCTTTCAGGCCTTCCAGCACGTCATTCGAGGTGACCGAGCCAAACAGCTTGCCGTCTTCCCCGGCCTCCTTGGCGATCATGACCGTGACCTTGGAAAGCTCTGCCACGACTTTCTCCTGATCGGTGCGAAGCCGGGCGATGCGCTGCGCTTGGACGGCTTTTTCGTGCTCGACCTGCTTCACGTTTCCGCGGCTCGCAACGACCGCTAGGCCTCGCGGAAGCAGGTAGTTCCGGGCGTATCCTCGGCGTACCTTCACGACGTCGCCGATCGAGCCCAGATGCTCGAGGTTTTCCTTGAGTACGACTTCGACTGTGGATGCCATGGCTACCTCACTTCGTCGCCGTGTAGGGGAGCAGCGCAATATTGCGCGCACGTTTGATCGCGCGGGTCAGGTCACGCTGCTGCTTCGCCGACAGGCCGCTGATCCGGCGCGGCACGATTTTTCCGCGGTCCGTGATGAAATGGCGGAGCTGCTGCGGGTCCTTGTAGTCGAACTTGTGGTCGGGCGGGAGCGAGAGTCCCGGGGCTTTCTTGCGACCGCCGCGACGCCGGCCGCCTGCCTCCACGTCGAAATCCTGTCGAATGTCTTCAGCCATGGCTCAGCTCTCCTCTTTGGTGCCCGCGTCTTCGTCGGCGGCGTCCGCGGCCGTTGCCGTGTCCGCCGGCGCGTCTGCATCGGCAGTGCCCGTGTCCGCAGCCTTGGGAGTCTCGGCGCCTGTGCTCGCTTCCGCTCCGGTTTCCGCCTCAGCTCCTGCTTCGGCAGCCGGCGCAGCTTCCGCGCTCACGTGCGGGGCCCCTGCCCCCTCAGGCGACGGCTCTCGAGGCGCACGCGGCGCCATTCCGAGGCTTCGAGCGCGCTCGAGCTCGGTGTCCTCCGCCTCTTCCTCTTCTTCGATCTCGAGGTACTGAACCTCCTCGGGATCGACGGTGACCGAGGCGGGATCGAGGTCCTCGTCGAGGAGCACCGTTTGGAAGCGCACGACCTCGTCGACGAGGCGAAGATTTCGCTCCAGCTCGGCGACGAGATCGCCGAACCCGACGTACTTGAGGTAGACGAAGATCCCGCGGGTGTTCTTCTGAATCGGATAAGCGAGCTTGCGCTTGCCCCAGTTGTCGAGCTTCGTGAGCGTGCCGTCCAAACGCGTGATGACGTTCTTGGCGCGCTCGACGATTTTCTCCGCGGCGTCGTGATCCACGTCGGGGCGAAGAATGTAAATGGTTTCGTATTCGCGGGCCCAACGCTTGGGCGCCGCCGCTGCAGTAGCCATGTGTCCTCCTGGTCTGATCGGCCCCAAGCTCGACGGCTGGAGCGAGGAAGGCGGAGGCGTAGCCCGATCTCGGGCGCCGCGCCAGCCGTCAGGAGCGGCCGTGGTGCCGGTTCATCGCCTCGCGCACTCCCTCCCGCACGGTCGCCTCGACCATGTCGGCCGCGAGCTCGACGACCATCGGCAGCTCGACACGTTCCAAGCTGCCGAAATCACTCAGCACATACTGCTCGGGGCGGCCTCGCGCCGGCCGGCCGATACCGACGCGGCAGCGAATGAAGTCGGGGCCCCCACAGTGCTGGACCATCGACCGGAGCCCGTTGTGTCCGGCCGTCCCGCCGCCCGCTTTGAGCCGCACGACCCCGAGCTCGAGGTCTAGCTCGTCGTGCACGGCGACGACCTGCGCGATGGGCACCTTGAAAAACCGCATCGCGGCCTGCACCGACTCCCCGCTCAGGTTCATGTACGTCGTCGGTTTCAGCAGGACGACCTCCTCGCCCCCGACGCTCACCTTCGCGAACTCGCCTTTGAACTTCTCGCGGGAACGCGGCGAATTCCAACGGCGAGCGAGCTCGTCGACCACCATGAAGCCCACGTTGTGGCGATGGCCCGCGTACTTCGGCCCGGGATTGCCGAGACCGACGATGAGATGCGTGCCCACGGCCCGCGGACCGATCAGCCTTCGGGCTTGGCCGCTTCACCTTCGGCGGCAGCAGCCGGCGCCGCTTCACCTTCGGCGGTCGCGGCGGCCTCTTCTTCAGCCACCTCGGTCACCTTTCGGGGCTCGAGCACGATCGCCAGCGTCAGCTTCGGAGGCAACATGCACTCGACGCCCTCCGGCAGCTCGACATGCTCGACCGAAATCGTGTCCTTCAGATTGAGCGGCGTCACGTCGATGTCGATGGACACCGGGATGTTGGCGGGCGTCGTCCGAACCGGGAGGGCACGCCGGGTGACGTTGAGCACGCCTCCCTGAACCACACCCTGCGCCCTGCCCTGCGTGCGGAGGGGGACGTCCACCTCGAGGACCTTGTCCTCGAAGACGCGGTACAAGTCGACGTGAAGAAGCTCCTGGGACACCGGGTCGGTGTTCACGTCCTTGACCATCGCGAGCTCGTCCTTGCCGCCCACCGAGAGCTTGAACACGACGTTTCGCCCTCGTTCGCCTCGAAGCGCTTTTTCCAACTCTTTGGGGGACAGGGTCAGCGGCGTGGGCTCCACCCCCTGACCGTAGAACACGGCGGGGACCTTTCCTTGAGCACGCAGCCGACGCGCTGGCCCCTTTCCGCGTGAATCGCGGACCTCAGCCTGCAACGTCGTCGTTTCCATTCTCTCTTGCTCCAATCATACGAACAGCGAGCTCACCGAGTCGCTGTGGTGAATGCGTTTGATGGCCTCTCCTAGCAAACCCGCCACGGAAAGCACGCGGAAGCGGCCGGTCGCCTCGGCTTCGGCCGTCAGGGGGATGGTATCGGTCACGATGACCTCCTCGAGAGGGGAGTCGACGATCCGCTCGATCGCCGGGCCGGAAAGCACCGGATGCGTCGCAGCCGCCATGACCCGTTTGGCGCCCTTGTCCCGGAGCGCCCGCGCGGCGTTCGTGATCGTGCCGGCGGTGTCGATCATGTCGTCCAGAATCACACACTCGCGGCCTTCGATGTCGCCGATGATGTTCATGACCTCGCTCACGTTTTTGGCTTCGCGGCGCTTGTCGATGATTGCGAGGTCCGCGCCGAGCCGCTTCGCGTAGGCGCGCGTGCGCTCGACGCCGCCCGCATCGGGGGACACGAACACGGCGGGCTCGCGGAATCGAGGCCGAAGGTGCTCGAGAAAGACTGGTAGGGCGTACAGATGGTCGAACGGCTTGTTGAAGAATCCCTGAATCTGCGCAGCGTGGAGATCCATCGCGACCACCCGGTCGACGCCGGACGCGCTCAGAAGGTCTGCGACGAGCTTGGCCGTGATCGGGGTGCGCGGCGCCGCCTTGCGGTCCTGGCGTGCGTATCCGTAATAAGGGATGACAGCGGTAATCGACCCGGCCGAAGCACGCTTGAGCGCGTCGATCATGACGAGCAGCTCCATCAGGCTGTCGTTCACCGGCGCGCAAGTCGGCTGAATCACGTAGACATCCACGCCGCGAACGTTCTCCTTGATCTCGGCGAAGACCTCACCGTCGGAGAAACGCGAGACGCGCGCTCGACCCATGGGCAATTCCAGGTAGTTGGCGATCTTCTCGGCGAGCTTCGGATTCGCGTTCCCCGAGAAAACACAGGTCGACTTGAACATCGGTGGATCCCTTCGGCGAAAGAAAGAGGCGCCACCCGGCGGGAAGGCGCTCCGAGGTAGCAAAGCGACAGTCAGGTGTCAACACGGCCCTCGTCCGCTCCCTGCAGACAAAAAACGTGCCGGACTTTCCGAGGATACATGGTTGTGGTTCCGGACGCAGGAGTGTAAACCTCATCGCTCCCGCACCCGGAGGAATGATGACACTCAGCGTGACATTGTTGACGGAGCGCGAGCGTCTCGCGCAGCGCTGGCAGCAAGCTCTGGCGAAGCACGGAATCGAGTCGCAGGTCGTTGCACCGAGCGATCTCGCGAGCGCGGTAGGCAACCGGGCGGTCGTCATCGACGTGGACGGAGCTCATCTCGACGCGGACGACTTGCTCTCGACCATCGGCTACGTGCGCGCGTCGGGTGCGTTGCCGATCGCGCACGTCGATCGCGATCGAGATGCACTCGAGGACGTCGTCGTCGAGCTCTGCCACGGTCTGGTGACGAGCGACGACCGAGACGTTGCGCAGGTCGCGGCCGCCTTGTCGAGACGCGCCGATCGACACCGGCGGCTTCGTTTCGAGTTCGTCACCGTCTCCCCGGTGGGCGACGACGTGCTTGCGATTCTCGGCAATGGAGACTCGTCGCTCCTTCGGCGACCGATCGATGCGTCGGACGACGGCTCTGAGATCGTCAGCATCAACATCGATCCGAGCGCAACCAAAGCGACGCTTCTCTTGAAGAGCGGTGCGTCGGCGCAGCTCACCGTCGCTGCAGCGCAGGCTTCCGACATGAGCAACGGCTCTGCAGACATTGCAATCGATGGCGAGAAGCTTGGTGCTCGTTTGCGTGAGCTGCGTCTCGCGGCGGGCCTCACGCAGGCGGAGCTCGCGCGCCGGACCGGCATCCATCGTCCGAACATCGCCCGCGTGGAAGCCGGGCGCCATACGCCGTCGCTCGAGACGCTTGCACGCATCGCCAACGCGATTGGAGTCTCGACCACCCACGTGCTCGTCTCGCGAGAGTCATGAGCGAGACGCCGGCCGGCAAGCCGATCCTGGATGCTTCCACCGTGATCGTGCTCCGGGAAACCGGCGAGGGGCTCGAAACGTTCATGCTGTGCCGCCACCAGCAGAGTGGCTTCATGGGCGGGGCGCACGTATTCCCGGGCGGCAAGGTCGACGCCGCGGACACGGACCCGGCGTGGCATGGACGAATCAATCGCTCCCCCGCGGAGGTGACAGAGCGGCTCGGGGAGACCGACCTCGATCTCGGCGTCGGGCTCTTGATCGCCGCCGTCCGGGAGACGTTCGAAGAAGCCGGCGTCCTGCTGGCAACCACGGTCGAGGCTAGCGACCTGGCCGAGCATCGTCGGAGGCTTCTCGAAGGTACCGCGTTCCTCGACATCGCCGACGGGCTCGACGTGAAGATCGACGCGATGGCGATCACGCCCTACGCGCGATGGGTCACGCCCAAAATGGAAAGCCGCCGCTTCGACACGCGGTTCTACATCGCCATCGTGCCAGAGGGCCAAACGGCCTCGCACGACGGCAGCGAGACCACCTCGGCCGTCTGGCTCCGCCCAGAGGGAGCTTTGAAGGACATGCTCGAGGGAAAGATCAAGCTAGCGCCACCGACCGTGCGCACGCTTCGATGGCTCTCCGAGTTCGACGACGCGGAGTCGGTCATTGCAGATGCGCTCTCGCGAAAGCCACCGCTGGTGCGGCCGCGGCTCGTGACGGGCGATGGCGGATGGTTCCTCGCGCTGCCGGGCGATCCGTCGCATCCCGAAGACGACCCCGTGCTGCCGGGCGCCACGCGCATGGTGTTCGAGGGTGGCGCGTGGATCGACGCGTCGTAACCTGTTTGCTGCAGCACAGTTTTTCCGGAATTTTCAGGTTCTTGCTTGTAAGGGTTAAACGACCGCCGCTACCCAATTGAGGTGGCCGCGAGGATCCGAAAGCCCCGGGATCTCTTCACCGCGTCGCAGATCGCACGGTTCTGCCAGGTCGATCTGAAGACGATTCACAACTGGGCGGATCGAGGCCAGATCCCCCATTTCCGGACGCCGGGGCGGCACCTCCGGTTTCGTCGCCCACACGTGCTCGACTTCCTTCGGAAGTACGGCTACCCGATTCCCGACGAGCTCGACGCGGGGCGCCCGCGGGTCGCGCTGCTCACGAACGGCGTGGGCGAGGGCGACGAGGTGGCGGCGGCCCTCGAATCGAGCTTCGACGTGATCGAGTACCTGAGCCCCGTCGTCGCACTCCTGCAAATCGGCGAGCAGCCGCCCGACGCGATCGTGCTCGCGGCCGACCTCGACCCGCTCAGCCCGGCCGACGTCATCGAGGCGCTCAGCGACCACGAGCGCACCCGGCACGTGCGCG
>JAHELW010000185.1 GCA_024643985.1 Myxococcales bacterium
CCGGATAGTTGCCGCGGGTCTGCTTGTGAAGCTGCTTGCGCGCCTGGTCGAAAAGCACCTTGCGTCCAAGCGGGTTCTTCGTGAGCGCGGCCTCTGCGATCGCGTCTTTGTCCTTGAGCTGGTCGAGGAAGCTCTCGCGCTCTTGCTTCCGGCCGACGCGGGAGACCGCGAGCTCCGCTGCGGTTTCGAGCAAGATCGAAGGCGGGACGACGTCGTCCACGAGGCCGAGCTTGAGCGCTTTCTTGGCGGTGATTTGCTTACCGGTCAGCATCATGTCGAGCGCAGCCTGAACGCCGATCTGGCGTGGAAGACGCTGCGTGCCGCCGGCGCCCGGCAGGAGGCCAAGCTGCGATTCTGGCAACCCGAGCTTCGTCTTCTTGCTGTCGCTCGCGACCCGAGCGTGGCATGCGAGCGCGACCTCGAGACCGCCCCCGAGCGCCACGCCGTGAATGGCGGCGACCACGGGCTTCGGGCAGTTCTCGATGCGGTTCATCGCCTTGTGGCCTTCCCGCGAAATCCGCTCGCCGTCCTCCGCGGTTTCGACCGCTTCGAGCATCGTGATGTCCGCGCCCGCTATGAAGCTGTCTTTCTTACCCGACGTGAAAACGATGGCCTCTACGTCGTCGTCCCTTTCGAGCGATTCGAAGACGTCCATGAACGTGTCGACGAAGTCCGCTTTCAGCGTGTTCATCGGCTCGCCGGGGATGTCCATGCGGACGATGGCTACGCCGTCATCGCGCTTTTCGATGCTGAGTCCTTCGTTCGCCATCACTCTGCCTCCAACACCATGGCCGCACCCAGACCGCCTGCGGCGCAGGCGGTGCAGAGCGCGAGCTGTCCACCCCGCCGCTTGAGCTCGCGGAGCGTCTGCGTGATCTGACGGGCACCGGTTGCCGCGAACGGATGGCCGATGGAAATCGAGCCGCCGGTCACGTTGAACTTGTCCCAGTCGATGTCGCCGATCTTGTTCGAGCGGCCGAGGTGCGTCTCCGCCCACTCCTTCGATTCGAACGCCTGCGTATTCGAAAGAATTTGTGCCGCAAACGCCTCGTGCATGTCGATGAGGTCGAGGTCGGAAAGCTCGATGCCTGCCCTCTCGAGGGCGACCGGCGTGGCATAGGACGGCCCCATGAGGAGCTGGCCTGCCGGGTCGAGCGCGGCGAACGCGTAGCTTCGAATGAAACCGAGCACGTCGAAGCCGTGCGCCTTCGCCTTGTCCTCGCGCATCAGCAGCAGCGCGCTCGCGCCGTCGGTCAGCGGCGAGCTGTTGCCCGCAGTGACCGTGCCGTGTCGCTTGTCGAACGCCGGCTTGAGCTTCGCGTACTTCTCGAGCGCGCCGTCCTTGCGGACGAGGTTGTCCTCGCGAATCGATTCCTCGAAACGAGTTGGAACGAAGACCTCCATGACCTCGTCGTCGAGCTTGCCTTCTTCCCAGGCCCTCGCAGCCAGCGTGTGGCTGCGGTGAGCGAACTCGTCTTGGGCCTGCCGGCTGATGTGGTTTTCCTTCGCCATCTTCTCGGCGCTCTGACCCATCGTGAGCCCCGTCGAGAACTCCTTGATCGCCGGCGGCTGAGGCGCCAGGTCCTTCGGGCGCAGGCCGCGGAACGCTTGAAGCCGCTCGCCGATGCTTCGCGCCTTCGTCGCTTCGACCAGCGCATCCGCGAGGCGTTTGGTCACCGTGATCGGTACGTTGCTCGCGCTGTCCGCGCCGCCCGCGACACCGGTGTCGATGGCTCCAGCCATGATCGCCTCCGCCACGTTGACCGTCGACTGATAGCTCGTCGCGCAGGCCCGGGAGACGCTGTAGGCCTCGATGCTCTTGGGCATGCCCGTCGCCAAGACGATCTCGCGCGCGATGTTCGGCGCTTCGACCGAAGGCACCACCTGTCCGTACACGACCTGCTGGATCTCGTGCGGGTCGAGGTCGACCCGCTGCAGCAGCTCCGCCACGACGAGGTTCGCGAGATCGAGTGCGCTGACCTCCCGGTAGGCTGTCCATTGTTTCGCAAAAGGGGTCCGCAGACCGGCTACGACCGCCACGCGGGTTCCGTTCGATTCCATGCGCCGAGCTCCTAAAAATGAACCGTGATTCAGTGGAACGCGGAGCCTGAAACCGCGCGCAGGTGATGTCAAGCGAGCCCGCTCGCGCGCCGACCGTTGACCGGTTGCGCGTGGCCCCTAGACTCACTCGGTGCGACGCCTGCCCCTTCTCGAAAGTCGTTCCGCGGTTTACCAGGAATGGCCGCCGCGTCCCGATGATTTCAATGCGATCCCGCTTCTTCGTGACGGGCGAGGCCGACGCTACACCTATCTGCGGCTCAGTGTGACCGACCGCTGCGATCTTGCATGCGTCTACTGCATGCCGCCGTCCGGTGAAGACGAGCACGCGGTGCGCCGTGACCTGTTGAGCTTCGAGGAAGCGGTCCGGGTGATCTCGGTGTTTACGATGGCCGGCATTCAGCGGGTTCGCTTCACGGGAGGTGAGCCGCTCGTCCGCAAAGACATCGTGCGCCTCGTCGAGCTGGTACACCGGCGGACCGCGGCGGAGCAGCTCGTGATGACCACCAACGCGACCCGGCTCTCGGAGCTCGCACGGCCGCTTCGGGATGCAGGGCTTCACGGGGTGAACGTCTCCATCGACACGTTGGAGCACGAGCGCTTCACGGAGCTGACGCGCGGGGGCGACCTCGGCCGCGTGCTTGCAGGGATTCATGCCGCGATCGACGTCGGCCTAGAGGTCAAGCTCAACACCGTGCCGCTTCGCGGGCGCAACCACGACGAGCTCGGGCGAATCGTCGACTTCGCGTGGTCGCTCGGCGCGACGCCCCGTTTCATCGAGCTCATGCCCCTCGGCGAGGGCGCCAAGCTCCCGGCGAGCATGCGTATGACCGCGGACGACGTCGTCGAGGCGCTCGGAGGGCGCCTATGCTCCGACCGAGCGGACGGCGTCGAGGGCCACGGGCCGGCTCGGTACATGGAATCGGCGGACGGCTCGGCGCGGCGCGTGGGCTTCATCACCCCGATCAGCGACGAGTTCTGCGACAGCTGCAACCGGGTGCGCGTGACGGCGCGGGGAGACATCCGCGCCTGCCTCGCGTCGCGTCGGGCGATCAGCCTCCGCAACATCATGCGGGCCGGCGGAAGCGATCTCGATCTGGCCTGGGCGATGGTCTGGTCGCTTTCGGGCAAGGACCGCGGCCATCACTTCCTCGAGGCCGAGGAGCACGAGCACGAACAGGTCGGGATGAGCCTCATCGGCGGATAGGCTAAAGGGGCGAGGTGCTGACGAGACTGATGCTGGTCTGCCTCTTAATGGCAGCCTGTTCGAGCGAACCGGCCAATCTGCGCGTCTGGACTCCCGAGGACCACGCGCATCCGCCCGATACGCTCATCGATCCGAACCGCGTGCCTCAAGAGGAGCGCCCGACGCTCTCGGTCGGCGACCTCTTGTGGATGCGCAACTGCGCGCGATGCCACGGCGCGAACGGACGGGGAGGTCGCGAGGTCGCGATCAACTTCACCGCTGCCGAGTGGCAAGAGGGCATCGAAGACGCTCAAATCGCCCGCGCAATCGCAGGCGGCAAGGCCCCGAACATGCCCGCGTTCGCCGACCTGCTAACCCCAGAACAAATCGACGAGCTAGTAAACCACGTCCGAAAATTCAGGGGACATTCTCCCCCCTCGAGAACCCCCTAATTCCAACCACTTACAACCCACACCGCGAAAACCCGATTTCGAGGCAGCGCTACCGCGCATACGGGGCTCGGAAAAAACACGACGCGGGCGCTCCGCGGAGCGGGAGCGCCTGCAAATGCGGCCCGTAGGACTGGGGATGTAGGCCGCGCACGCGCTCCCTCGGGCGGCGCGCCAATCGCCGGTGGTTGCTGTTGTGGCGATTGTCACTTGGCACGTCCGCTCCGACCCCCGTCGCGTTTTTTCCGAACCCCTAGGCAGAAGTCTTGCCCCTCCACAGCAATCAGTGGGCAGTTGGGGTCGCGGGCCCCGGGCCCCGGGTCGAGGGCCCGATCGCGTTTCCGTCCGGCCCGAGGACCTGGGCCCTAGGCCCGAGGCCCGAGAGAAACTCAAACAACGCCGGGCCGCGAGCCCGCAGGGTAGCCCGACCAGCCCGCATGACACGCGGGGCGGCAACGCGCTTGCAGAGGAGAATCGGTCGGGATGCCCAGCACAGCGAGTGGGGGCGAGCGTCGCGAGCGGGCACCCGCTCGCGAGCACGGGCGTCGCGACCGATTCTCCGGCCTTGCGGGCCGCAGTTGCAGGCGCTCCCGATCCGCGCAGGCCCGCGTCGTGTTATTTCCGAGCCCCTAGGCAGAAGTCTTGCCTCTATTCATCAACCACCCCCCAAGACACGCTGGGCCCGCGAGCCCGAAGGGCGAAGCCCGGCGCGCATGCGCCGCCAAGCCGAAGGCGCGGAGGGAGGATTACGGGTGGGGGTGGGTGGGTTGGATGTAACTAAACGCTTTCCAAGAGGTACTGCGCGATCAGATCCGCGACGGAATACACCCGCAGGTAGTCGCCATCGGCGAGGGATTGCACGTGCGGTCGCGTGTTGGTGCAGGCGATTCCTTCGAGGGCCTCGCTGTCACGTATGTCGTCGAGCGACTTTGGCGTGAAGACGCCGTGGGTACACACCGCGTAGACCTCGCTCGCCCCAGCTTCTTTGTAGGCCCGCGCAGCCGAAACCAGCGAGCCGCCGGTTCGGATCATGTCGTCGTAGATCACCACCGAGCGATCCTCCACGTCCGCGGCGAGCGCGGTGATCTCGGTTTGGGTGTCCGACAGCCTTCGCTTGAAGACGAACGCGGCATCGACGAGCAGATCGTTGGCCAGGCTTTCGACCCACTTTGCGCGACCTGCATCGGTCGCGCCGAGCACGAAGTCTTCCCCGCCGAAGTCACGAATCGCCTGGAGCACGACCGAGCGCGCATGCAGGTGCACCGGTCGAACGTTCCCTTCGAAGTAGTGCGGTATTCCCTCCGAGTGAAGATCGACCAGGATCGCCCGATTGCCCGAGCCGGCCGTCGGGACGGACGACAGAAGCCTCGCGCGGTTCTTGGCAGCCACGATTTCACCCGGCTTCGAGGCACGTTCCATCGTTTGATAGCCGAACCAGGGAAGGACCATGGTCAGGGTGTGCACGCCCAAGTGGACGAGCCCGCACGCGAGATCGTAAATCTCGAGCATGTCGGTGTCGCCAATCGTGCCGCCCACGAGCACTACGTCGCGCGTGGCACAGTCCGTGTCGATCCTGCGGTAGCGCTCACCGTCCGGAAACACCTTGCGCTCGACGCTCCCCAAGTCGAAGTCCCCCGCGCCGGCGATGTCCTCGCTGAGCTCCTGATAGCGTTCCGTCGCGAAGAGCAGCATCGGTGGCTTCATCAGAGCCCCATGACACCACAGGATTCCCGTCCGGCCTAATGTTTGGCCAAGACCTCGAGCAAGACCTCGGGGAGGTCGGTCATGATGCCGTCCACGCCTGCGGCCGCGAGCTCGAACATCTCGGCCGGGTCGTCGACCGTCCAGATGTGGACCTGAATCCCGTGATGGTGGGCCGCCTCGAGAAAACGCGGCGTGATGACCTTCCTGCCGTGAAAGCGCGGTGGGATCTGCAGCGCGTCGAACGCAAAGACCGCATTGCGCCAAGTCCCGGCGAGCACGTGGGCCCAGAAGCGCATCGCGCCCTTGCGACCTGCCGAAGTGACGACGCGGCCGCGGCTGTGCTGCCGGAACGCCTCGGTGACCGCGTCGTGCTCCGATGCGACCAGCACCCGATCCTCGATCCCGTGGTGCTCGACGAGCTCCCACAGACGCTTTGCGAGGCTGGAATCTTCGGGCTTGAGCTCGAGGTTGTAGCGAATGGCCGAGTCGAGCTCGAGCGCCTCCTCGAGGGTGGGAATGCGAACGCCGGCATCTCGAAACGAATAGCTTCCGTTTTCGACGAACT
>JAHELW010000032.1 GCA_024643985.1 Myxococcales bacterium
CTTTCGGAGGTCCTTCACCTCCAACACGACGTCGTCACCCATTGAGCACTCCGGACAAGGCGGCGGCGACCTCCTCGGCCTCGCCGTTTCGCATCTGCGGATAGAGGGGGATCGCGAGCCCGCGCGCGGCGAGATGCTCGGCGATCGGCATCGACGCATCGCTTCCCGTGAAGCTGCCGAGCCTGTGGATGGCAAAGGAGAGCAGCCCGGCCTCGATGCCTCGCTCTCGGAGCTTTTCGCGAACCGCGTCACGATCGCGGCCCTGCGGCAACACGACTCCGAACGTTTGGTAGTTGCTTTCGGCACCGGGCGGCGTGCTCTGCAGGCCGACCAGCTCTCCGAGCGAGTCGCGATAGAGCGCGGCGAGCTCGCGCCGCCGGGCGAGGATCTCGTCGAGCCGCTGGAGCTGGGCGAGCCCCAACGCAGCGGCGATTTCAGTCATTCGAAAGTTGCCGGCCGCAACGACGAACTCACCCCCGAGCTGCCCGTGGTTGCGAAGCATTCGCATCTTGTCGGCCAGGTCATCGTCGTCGGTGAGGCACATGCCGCCCTCCCCGGTCGTCAGGATCTTTCGAGGGTGAAAGCTCAGGCAGGACACTTTGCCCAAGCTTCCGCACGGGCCTCCCGCGAAGCGACTGCCGAGGGCACACGCCGCGTCCTCGATGATCGGCAGCGCGCCGAGCGCGTCGCGAATCTCCGCGGCTCGCGCAGGATTGCCAAACTGATCGATCACGATGGCGGCTTTCGTGTTGGCGCCGCGCGCGCCGCGGAACGCCTCCTCGTGGCTGTTCCACTCGTCGGCGTCCACGTCGACGAACTGCACCTTGGCCCCCGCCATCCGAACCACGTGAGCGGGGCTCGGCCAGCTGAGCGCGGGACACAAGACCTCGTCGCCGGGGGCGACCTGAAGCACCTTGAGCGCGAGCTGAAGGGCTGCTGTTCCGCTCGAGACGGCAATCGCGTGGCGTCTTCCCACCAGCGCGGCTACGGCGAGCTCGAAGCGCTCGACCAGCTCGCCTTGGACGAGCTGGCCGGATTCGAGAACGGCAGCCACGGCGCGGCGCTCGTCCTCTCCGATCCATGGTTTTGCGAGGCGAATCAAGGCTTCTCCATCTTACCAGTCCGCGCTCCCAAACCACCAGATTGCGGGGTTGCTCGCGTGCGCGCACCCTACCCCCGTGGACCTCGCGAGCCAGCTCGATGCGTTGGAGCGAGCGCTGACGAGGATGGGAATCCGGCTGCGCGAAGAAGAGCTTCCCGACGAGGCGCACGTCGATGGTGGGCTCTGCAAGGTCGAGGATGAGCTAGTTCTCTACGTCTCTCCGGGCGCGCCGCCGTGGAGCCGCGCTCGCGTTCTCGTCGACGCCCTTCGGCGCCTGCCTCATCAGGACATTTGGCTACCCCCGGAGATCCGGCGGCTACTGCAAGGCGATGATTTCGGCGATCGGCCGGCCCGCCTGTTACGCTGGAGAGAAGAGGACGAGCATTGAGCGGTCTTGGATTGATACTTTCCGGAGGTGGGGCGCGTGGCGCCTACGAGGTCGGGGTCCTCGAGTACATCTTCAACGAGTTTGGAGACGTGGCGGGCAAGGCTCCCCGGGTCGATTTGATTTCGGGGACGAGCGTCGGCGCGGTCAACGGCGCATTCGCGGCTTCGATGATCCACGATTTGCCGGGCGGGGTCCGGCATCTCGTATCGGTGTGGACCGGCCTCGAGCTCGCGCACGTCCTCGGGTTCGGCCTTCGACAGGCCGCAGGCCTCTACCGTGTGCTGCTCGGCGGGAGCGGCGAGGCGCGCGGCGTATTCGATCCCTCGAGACTCTCCGCGCTCGTCGGCAAGAACGTTCATTGGCGCGACCTTCGCCGAAACATACGGACCGGCCGTCTCAAAGCGCTCACCGTCAGCACGACCCACGTCGGCACGGGCCAGCCCGTGATTTTCGTCGATTCAGCCCCCGGCGTTGGAATCCCCAAGAGCCTCGGGCTTCACGCGCTGGTTCGGCGCGCGAAGATCGGGCAGCACCACGTGCTCGCGTCGGCGGCGATCCCGCTGATCTTTCCACCCGTGGAGATCGGCGACGAAATCCACTGCGACGGCGGCCTGCGGCTCAACACGCCGATGGGACCGTCGATCCATCTCGGCATGAACAAGCTCCTCGTCATCGGGCTCTCCACGCCCGACGTTGCCGGGCGGCGCGCCGTCATCGACGGCAAGTATCCCGGTGCGACCTACATGCTCGGTAAAGTGCTCAACGCGTTTCTACTCGACCACGTCAATACGGATCTGCTCGAGGTTCAGCGCATCAACGACTTCCTGCGGGACGGCGTGCGAGCCTACGGGCCGGAGTTTCTCGATCGCCTGAACGAGGCCGCAAAGGCGCGAGGCGCGCTTGCCCCGCGGCGCTTGGTGAGCTCACTGGTCCTACGGCCGAGCACGGACATCGGCCAAGTCGCGGCCGAGTACCTGGCGTCGCATCGCGTTCGTTTCGGCCGTGCGCTCGGCCGTGCGTTCATCAGCCTGCTCGACGTCGGCGGCAGCGGAGAAGCCGACCTCGCGAGCTATCTTCTTTTCGACGGCGGTTTCGCGCAGACGCTCATCGAAATGGGCCGCCGGGATGCGCACGCGCGGCGAGGGGAAATCGAGGCGTTCCTGTTCGAAGACCCCGATGCGATCCTTTCCACAACCAAGACTGTGGAAACGCAGGCACATTCGGTCTCTAAGCCTCCGGAATAGAGAGCGCTTTTCCCGGTTCGGGCCCTGTGGACAAAACGGGGAACGCTGACCGCAGAGTCAGTGAGACTGTAATATTGTGCCTATAACGTTGGGTATGTTACGCTTCACGAGTGGCTCAACCCAGCGTCGCGCACATCTCCGAGAACGCGACCCAACTGTCTCGGCGCCTCGTCGAGAACGTCGGTCTCGTCGTTCGTGGCAAAGAAGAAGTCATCAAGCTCGCGGTCGTTTCGCTGCTCGGGCACGGCCATCTGCTGCTCGAAGACGTACCCGGCGTCGGTAAGACGACGCTCGCGCGCGCACTCGCAGCATCGATCGGGGTTTCCTTTCGACGGCTTCAATGCACCTCCGACCTGATGCCGACGGACGTGCTCGGCGGAAACGTGTTCAATCAGTCGAAGAGCACGTTCGAGTTTCGTCCCGGCCCGATCTTCACGCAGGTCCTTCTCGCCGACGAGGTCAATCGCACGACGCCGAAGACGCAAAGCGCGCTTCTCGAGGCGATGGACGAGCGTCAGGTCTCGATCGACGGCGAAACGCACAGTCTCGAAGAGCCGTTCTTCGTCGTGGCGACGCAGAATCCACAGGAGTTTTACGGAACGTATCCGCTTCCCGAGTCGCAGCTCGATCGTTTTCTCGTGCGGCTGAGCATCGGCTACCCGCCGCCCGGCGTGGAGCGCGAGGTGCTCAACCGGCGCGGCGCAGACCCGGTGCAAAAGCTCGATGCCGTCATGTCGGCCAACGAGCTTCGTCACGTTCAACAGGCCGTCGACTCGGTTCGCGTCGATGACGCAATTCTCGAGTATCTGCATCGCATCGTGATCGCGACGCGGAACACTCCGCTCTTGTCCGTCGGGGTGTCCACGCGTGGCGCGATTGGTTTCGAGCGCGCGGCCCGTGCCCGCGCTTTGGTCGAGGGCCGTTCCTACGTCTTGCCCGACGACGTGAAGGCGCTGGCGGTTCCCGTGTTGTCTCACCGCGTGAAGCTCTCCGGCAGCATGTCGGGCTCGGCGGTTCGAGACGATGCGCAGCGAGTCATTCGAGAGCTCCTCACCGTCGTCGCCGTCCCTCTCTGATCGGGCCAGTCGATGCGGATCTTTCGGCGAAGGCGAAGCAGGCGGAAGTTTCGGCTGACTCGCGAAGGGCGTCTTTTTCTCTTCGTCACGATCGGGGTCGGCTTTGCGGCCGTGAACACGGCAAACAACCTGCTCTACCTGGTTCTCGGCCTTCTGTTGAGCCTTCTCCTGGTGAGCGGAGTCCTGAGCGACCTCGCGCTTTGGAAGCTGCGCATCAGCCGGCGGCTGCCTGCGCGCATGTTTGCCGGCGCTCGATCGGTCGTCGAGGTTGTTGCGTTGAACGACAAGCGTTGGCTGGCGAGCGTGTCGGTGGAGGCGATCGACGAGATCGACGGGGCCGACGTCGAGCCGGCGCGCTTTCTTCGGATTGCGCCGGGGGAAACCGACCTGTCGAGCTATCCGTTCGAAGCACCCCGGCGCGGCCGTATCGAGCTCGGCAGCATTCGCGTGCTCACCCGATACCCGTTTGGGCTGATCGAGAAGGGCTACACCATGTTCGAGCCGGACGAAGCAATCGTCTATCCGCGACTGCTCGAAAACGTCGCAACGCCTCCGGTCAGACCCATCCCGGGCGACGTCGCACCGATTCACCGCACGGGGCGCGGAAGCGAGTTCGCGGGCAGCGTGCGCTTTTACCGTGAGGGAGACGAGGCGCGCGACATCCACTGGAAGCGGACGGCCAGCCGCGGAGAGCTGGTGGTGCGCGAGCACGAAGAGGACACGAGCGCGCTGATCACGCTGTATGTCGACAACGTGGTGCCCCCCGGAACCACCGACGAAACCGCGTGGCGGGAGCGATTCGAGCACTCGATTTCCGAGGCGGCCACCGCAGCGTCGATCTACCTCGCGCGTGGGGTTTCGGTGCAGGTTCAGGCGGCGGACGGCACATCGCCGCTCGTCGGCGGCGGCGTCGCGCCCGACCCGATTTGGCGCTTTCTGGCCTTGCTGAAGGCCGTGCGCACCGACACGCCCAAACGCCCTAAGCGGATCAGCCGGAGGTGGGCCGCATGAGGCTCGAGTTTTCGCTGAAGCTCGTCGCGTACATGTTCGCGGGGCTCGGGCTGATCGCGCTGATGCTCGGCACGACGTTCACGGCCGTCGACTCGACGATCGTCATGATCGCGTTCGTCGCGAGCTGGTTTGCGGAGCGCCCGTTCATCGAGCGGCCGGGCTACTCGCGGTTCTGGAACGCCGCCGCCGTCGTGGTGCTGCTGATTCAGATTGCCCGGGCCATCGGGGGCGAAGCGACGCTCACGGTGGGCGTGCAGTACGCAGCGTTCCTACAGATTTCGCGTCTCTCGCATCGCAAGACGGCCGCGGACTATCAGCAGATCGCGATCTTGGCGTTCTTGCACCTGATCGCGGGTACGGTGCTTTCCTCCGGTCTGGACTACGGCGTCGTGTTCTTCGGGTTCGTCATCGTGATGCCCTGGATGCTGACGCTGACCCACATTCGGAAAGAGCTCGAGGCACAGCACGGGGTAGGGAGCCACATGCTTCGCGCGGAGCTCGAAAGCCACGAGCTGACGACAGCCTCGTTCTTCGGAGGCACCACGCTCCTGGCCGTCCCACTGTTCTTGCTGACCGCCGCGATGTTCTTTGCATTCCCGCGCGTCGGCTTTGGCTTCTTGTCGAGCTTCGGCACCCGCACCACCGCGGTTGCCGGCTTCGGCGACGACGTCGAGCTCGGTGGCTTCGGTACGATTCGGGACGACCCCACCGTCATCATGCGCGTCAAGACCGCGAACCGGCCGGAGCGTCCGCCGGCATCGATCGGCATCCGTCTGCGCGGCACCTCGTTCGACCGCTACACGAACGGGCGATGGTCACGCACGCAGTTTGCGGGAGAGCCGATCCGCCGCCTCCAGGACGAGTACGTCCTCTTTAGGCCGCCCAAGCAATCGGACGAGCAGTACGAGATCATCTTGGACCCGATGGAGGAGGCCGTGCTGTTCATTCCCGAGGGTACGGTCGCGCTCCGAGTGCCGCCGACGATTCGGGCGGGGACGAGCCGCTATCGCAAAGTCCTCTATTCGCCCGGTTTCGACATCCGGTACGGGGGACGCCTCGAAGGCCCGCTCACCTACAAGGCTTTCGTCGGCCGCAAGCAGCGCGGCATTTCGGAGCCGATTCCCTCGTCGCTAGAGCGGCGCTACCTCGAGGTGCCCCCTCGGATGGAACGCGTTGCCGCGCTTGCGAGAAGTGTCGTCGCAGGCGCGACGGACCCGCGGGTTCAGGCGCAGCGCGTCGAGCGATACCTGAGGAGCGGCGGCAACTACACGTACACGCTCGACCAGCCGGACACCGACGGCAGGGATCCTCTCGAGGTCTTCCTCTTCGAAGCCAAGGCGGGTCACTGCGAGTATTTCTCGACGGCGATGGCGATCATGATGCGCTCGCTCGGCGTGCCCACTCGAAACGTCACCGGCTTTTTGGGCGCCGACTACAACCCGTACGGCGACTACTACGCCGTGCGCAACGGCAACGCTCACAGCTGGGTCGAGGTCTACGCCGACGGCCGCTGGATCACGTTCGATCCGACGCCGGCCTCGGGCCAGGTGTTCGGGTCGCCTTCGGGTCTCGTGGTGAAGCTTCAGCAGGTCCTCGACGCCATGCGCGTTCGGTGGTCGGAATACGTCGTCGAGTACAACATTCGCGACCAGGCGCGCGCGCTCCAAGGCCTCGCGAACTGGTACCGCTCGCTTCGCGGAAAGCGCCGCGGCGCAACGGCGGCGGCCGAAGGCGGGGAGGGCGACGAAAAGGGTCTCGGCGACATTCCGTTCCGGCCCGACTGGCGATGGTTCATCGCGGTCATGGTCGTCTTCGGTGTGGGCGTGATCGTCGCGCGCTGGCGGCGAAAGCAGCGGCGCCAGAGCCGCGCGGGCCGCCGGCTCGATCCGGATCGCGATCGCGCGGTGCGACTCTATCTCTCGCTCGAAAGCAGCCTTCGAAGGGCGGGGCAGGCGAGGCCTGCCGACGTCACCCCCGCCGAGCATGCAAACGAGCTAGGCAACTCCGGCTTCCTCGCGGCCGGCGAAGTGCGGGAGGTCACCGACGCGTACCTCGCGACGCGCTTCGGGGGAGAGCCGCTTTCACCGGCGGAGTACCACCGGCTCCGCCAGCTGAGCCGCAGCGTCCGGGCACGGCAGAGCCGCCGGCCTACTGCGTGAAGAACCAGCCCGCGGCGACGCCGACCGCGGCAAGCACCATGACGCCGAGGACGATCAGCGCGACCTTGGAGCCGCCCCGCTTCGAGCCCGGCTCCCTCGACGCTGACGCCGGCGGTGCGGCCGCAGACTTGCCTGCTTCATCGGCCACGATCGAAACCGGAACGGCGCCGGGCGGCCGGAACGTCATCACCGGCTGAGAGCCGGCCTGCTTGGGCGGTGGATTGAGCGACGGCCCCATGGGAACCGCCGGAGAGCGCGGCGCCGTCACTGCCGTGTCCTTTGCCTCGAGCCACCCCATCGTGGCGCCGGCGGGCGCGCTGTTTCGCACGTCTTCGATCGCGTGCTCGACCTCTTCGTCACCCTCGAACCAGTTGCTAGGGTCCACGAACTCCGACGCATCGAGCGGCCGCGAGCCCTCTGGATCGGGGCTGAGCGCAAAAGAGCTGGCCTCGATGGGCACGCCTCCCGTGCTTTCGAGCGAGGTGAAGCGCTGGAGCTCCTCGAGGATCATCGTGTCGATCATGACGGGCCGCGGGGGCACGGATTTCTGGCGCTCGAGAGTCTGCTTCACGAGGTTGGCGATGTCGTACGACGTCACCTTCATCTGATGGTGAAAGAGGTAGCTCGCGAGCGCATCACCGAACTCGCGGGCCGACTGAAATCGGCTCTCGGGCCGGCGGGCAAGTGCGCGCTGCACCAGCGCGTCGAACTGCTCGTCGACCTCGTGGTGCACGCCCACCAGGCTCGGCACCTCGGCCGCCGACACCGCTTGCACCGTCTCGTAGTCGGTCTCTCCGAGGAACAGGCGCCGGCCGGCGAGCATTTCCCAGAGGCACACCCCGAGCGCGAAGATGTCCGCGCGCTCGTCAGCAGACTGCCCGCTCGCCACCTCCGGCGACAGGTAGCTGAATTTCCCCTTCACGACGCCGGGGTCGGTGCGCTCGAGCTGCGTGCGCGCCTTGGCGAGGCCGAAGTCGGTGACCTTCACCTCGCCCCGCTTGCTGATCAGGATGTTCGGGGGAGAAACGTCGCGGTGCACGAGGTCGAGGGGCCCGCCATCGTCGTCCAAGAGCTCGTGGGCATAGCTGAGCCCACGGCACGCCTCCATCGCGACGTAGATCGCGTCTTTGAGCGCGAAGGGCTTTCGCTTGACCCGAAGCGTTTCCATCACCTTCTTGAGGTTCGTCCCGTCGACGAACTCCATGACGATGAAAAAACTGTTGTCGGCCTTGCCGATGTCGAAGACGCTCACGATGTTCGCGTGACTCAGCCGCGCACCGAGACGCGCTTCGTCGAGAAACATCCCGATGAAATTGGTGTGCGAAGCGAGGTGCGGCAGCACGCGCTTGATTGCGACCTTCTTCTTGAAGCCTTGGACGCTCGTCGCCTCCCCGAGGAAAACCTCGGCCATCCCCCCGGCTTCAATTCTCTCGATCAGGTTGTATCTCTGATCGCTCATTCGCGCTCGTTCGCCTCCCTCCGGGCGTCATTCCATTGTCGTTTGCGGGGGCTAGCCGGGTCAAGGAACGGATGCCATTGACACACCGCCCCTCGAGCGCTTGACTGCCGCTGTGCCTCGCTCTTCCAAGCCTGTGCGAATCGCCCCCTCCGTGCTTTCCGCTGATTTTGGCCGTCTGCGGGCGGAAGTCCAGGCGGTAGACCAGGCGGGCGCCGATTGGATTCACGTCGACGTCATGGATGGCCGTTTCGTGCCAAACATCACGATCGGCCCCCTCGTCGTCGAAGCGATTCGAAATGCCACCAAGAATGTGGTCGACGTCCATCTCATGATCGTCGAGCCGGAGAAGTATGTTCAGCGGTTCGCCGAAGCAGGCGCGGACGTCATCACCGTACATGCAGAGGCGAGTACCCACCTGCACCGCACGCTCCAGCAGATTCGCGCGCTCGGAAAGCGCGCCGGCGTCTCCTTCAATCCGCACACGCCGCCCGACTGCCTCGAGTACGTGCTCCCCGACGTCGATTTGGTCCTGGTCATGAGCGTCAATCCCGGCTTCGGCGGCCAGAGCTTCATCCCGTCGGCCGCGGCCAAGCTCGCCCGCATCCGCGACCTCATCGACGACGCGGGCCTCGACGTCGACCTCGAAGTGGATGGAGGCGTTCAGCCGGGTACGGCACGCCAAGTCGTCGAAGCAGGTGCCGACGTCTTGGTCGCAGGGAGCGCGGTCTTCAAGCGCGGCGACTACGCTGCCGCCATCAACGCGCTCAGGAAGGACGCCGAGTGAACGACGACTCCGCGCTCACGACCGTGTTCGTCAATCGAAAGGCGACCAAACGCAAGCTTCGAAAGAGCCGAATCGTCGTCGAGGACGGTCCCGAAAAAGGAACCCGCCTCGACATTGCAAGCGAGCGCGTGACCATCGGCCGAAGCGTCATCTGCGACGTGACGCTCAGCGACACCTCCGTCAGCGGCACCCACTGCGAGATCATCGCAAGTGAGACCGGCTTTCTCCTTCGCGACCTCGGCTCGAGCAACGGCACCTGGGTTGCCGGCGTGCGCGTTCGCGAAGCCTGGCTCGAGCCGGGCATGCCGATTCGAGTCGGGCGCACCGTCATTCGCTTCGAGCACGGCTCGGGCTCCGTCGAGATCGACCTCAGCGGCCGCGAGCAGTTCTACGACCTCGTCGGCCACGGCGTGCGCATGCGCGAGATCTTCGCCGTGCTCGAAAAGGTCGCTGCCTCGGACCTCACCGTGCTCGTTCGCGGCGAAACCGGCACGGGCAAAGAGCTCGTCGCTCGTGCGATTCACCGCGCGTCGAAGCGCGTCCAGCGCCCGCTCATCGTTCAAGACTGCAGCGCAATCCCCGCGAATCTCATCGAAAGCATCCTCTTCGGCCACGAGCGCGGCTCCTTCACCGGCGCCGCCGACCGCAAGCGCGGCTGCTTCGAAGTCGCCGACGGCGGCACGCTTTTCCTCGACGAAATCGGCGAGCTCGACCTCAGCCTTCAGCCAAAGCTCCTTCGCGTGCTCGAAACCCGCGAAGTCCAGCGCGTCGGCGGCACGAAGATGATCCCCGTCGACGTGCGCGTGATCGCCGCCACCAACCGCGACCTCCGCCAGATGGTCAACGACGGCACGTTTCGCGAAGACCTCTACTATCGCCTGAGCGTCGTCGACGTGGACCTGCCCCCGCTCCGGGAGCGCCCCGAGGACATTTCCTCGCTTGCACAGGCGTTCCTCGAAGAGTTCGCAAAGCGCGGCCCGCAGGGCGCCGGCACCCACTACACCATCACCGAGGACGCGATGATGAAGCTCCAGGCTTACCCCTGGCCGGGCAACGTCCGCGAGCTCAAGAACACCATCGAACGCGCCGTCTCCCTAGCCAACAGCACCGAGCTCGGCATGCACGACCTCCTTCCGGCCTCGCAAAAGACGCCGCCCGTGTTCCTTCCCGGAGGCACCGCGGAGCAGTTCGTCGAAGACGACACCCCCTTCAAGGACGCCAAGCAACGCGTCGTCGACGCCTTCGAGGTGCAGTACCTCAAGGCGCTGCTCGACAAGCACGGCGACAACATCAGCCGGAGCGCCAAAGCGGCCGGCCTCACCCGCTACCACCTTCGCGAGCTCGCCAAACGCTACGGCCTCCGCGGAGACACCGGCGGCCCCGACGACGACTAGGGGACACTCTCCCCCTCCAAAACCCTCCTAAACTCGACCACTTACGACCCACACCGCGAAAACCCAAATCCACGCGGTGCGATCACACGTGCTCGAAGCCGCACGCGCCGCATTTCCAGGCCTTCTTTCGCGGATAGCCGAGCAGCAGCGCGCTGATGATCAGGAACCCGCCGATCGCCGTCCCCGCGGGGAACACGAAGAGCAAAGCCACGCCAATGACGAAGAGCGCAACCGCGGGGAGCTTTGAACCGCCGCCCCGCTCCGCGACCCTCTGCATCTCTCCGCCGCACTGACCGCAGGTGGTCATGATGTCTTCCCTCCTTCCGGCGCTCTCACGAAACGACGACCGCGCCAAAACGAGCGCCAGAATCAGCCGCTCGACTCGAATCGATGCAAACAGAGTGCCGGTTTACGAAGCGGGGATCGCTCGGCTTTTTTCGGACCCGCGAGCGCAGCATTTTCGTTTAGGCCGCTGCGGCGCAGCGAGTGCGCGTCAAACGCACTCGCCCTCGAGCGCCACCGAGCGCCACCTCAGCCGCCGCCACCGGCGCCGCCAGCCGCACCGCGCTACCTCCGGCACCACCTGCCGCAACCCCGCTGATTCACTCTTTCGGTTCGAGCCTTTTTCGAGCCCGAGGCGCAACTCCCGGGACGACTGCCCGATAAAGGGTCGTGGTCTTTGCCGAATACATCGTTCTCGTTGCGGTCGTCGTTCTCGCGGCGGGGTTAGCGCTCTATGGGCTCGGCGTGCCACTGGTGCAGAGCTTCTACCTCGTGAAGCTCTTCGTACTTCTTCCT
Organism: Myxococcales bacterium; assembly: GCA_024643985.1. Taxonomy (GTDB): domain Bacteria; phylum Myxococcota_A; class Polyangia; order Polyangiales; family Houyiibacteriaceae; genus SG8-38. The sequence continues at coordinate 11,416 of JAHELW010000032.1, forward strand.
GTCCCTTGAAAGAAAGGAGGCGCATCATGCGTCCGAATCGAGCAACTCGAAGCGACTTGATGTCCGACAAGCGCGGACTCACCACCGTTGAATACATCATCGTTCTCGGATTGATTGCGGTCGTTGGCATCGCGGCGTGGCAGAAGTTCGGCGAGACACTCACCGGCGAGATCGAAGCCGCTGAGGGATATATCTCCGACGTCGTGCAGTAGCTGGGCCCTCGAATGTCGACGTTGGTTCTCACGGGGCTGGGGGTGGCGCTCCTCATTGCAGCAGTGGCTGCGATGTATGACTCGCACTCGGGAACGATTCCGAACTGGCTCACGCTTCCGCCTCTGGCCGCAGCCCCCATCGCCTACGGCGTGCTCTTTAGTCCCGAGCTTGCGGCGCAGTGCTTTTTCGCGGCGCTCGTGAGCGGCTTCGGTCCTTACTGGGCCTTTCGGCTCGGCGGCATGGGGGGAGGCGACGTGAAGCTCTTCGCCGCTCTGGGTTCGGTCGTCGGCTTCGACCCGTTTGCGGGGCTCGAAATTCAACTCATCGCGTTCGCTGTGGCTCTGCTCTGCGCGCTCTGCCTGCTCGCCTGGCGCGGCAAGCTATTCGTGACTCTGCGCTCGTTTTTCGGGAAGGGAATGCGCCGCGTCGCGCCTGGCGCTGGAGGTCGCGAAGAGCTGCTGACTCCCATTCGCATGGGCTGGGCCGTGCTTGCCGCGACGGTCATTCACATCGCTCCCTACTTCGTGTTCAGCGGCGGCGGCTCGTGACGACGAAATGGGCATCTGGCGTCGTGAGCGACGAGCGGGGCGTTGCCTACGTCGAGTTTCTAGTAGCGGTCATACCGGTCTGGACGTTGGCACTCAGCGCATTTCAGCTCTCACTGATCTCGGCGGCAAACCTCGTCGTCAAGCACGCCGCGGATTCGGCTGCTCGTTCTGCAAGCGTAGTCTTGACCGACGACCCGAGCGAGTACGCCGGCGAGCCGAAGAGGAGTGTCGCCGGTTCGCCGCGCGCTCCCGCACACAGAAGTCGATCGCGCCTGGAGACGATAGAACTGGCTGCGCGAGTCCCTCTGCTGCCGTTTTCGCCACGGGGCGTCGGTCTCGGCGCTCGCCCTACGCTCGAGAGCGCGATTTCATCGATGCGTACGCTTGGGGCTGCGCTTCTTCGACCGTCGGAGGTCGCGGTGACCTTTGCAGGCGTCGATGGAGGGCTGGTCTCAGGGCCGGAGGCAACGGTTCGCGTGACCTATGCCTTCGAGTGCCTGGTTCCCATCGCTCGGCGCCTCCTATGTCACGGGCGCGACACGCTACTTGGCGAGCAGGAGCTGCCGCAGGCGGCCTCTCGACCGCCCCTCACGCTCGATGAAAGCCGATATCGGCTTCTGACCCATCAAACCACGCTGTTGATCCACGACGCCCCGTACGAATACCGGCCTCGAGGTTCATGATGCGCCGCAACACACGGTCACTCTGGCCTGATGCCCGCGGTGCAGTGTTGCCACTCGCGTTGTTCTTGGTTCTCGTCTTGGTCGGGCTCCTCTACTACGTGCTCGGAGTGGGCGACGCCATCTTGCACAGGCGCGTGATGCAAGATGGCGCCGATGCCGGCGCGTTCGCGGCCTCCGTGATCGCGGCCAAGGGGATGAACCTCCATGCCCTGCTGAACGTCGTGATGGCCGTCACGGCTGGCATTCTGCTCGTCATTCGTAGCGTCGAGGTGCTGCTGGAGATCGTCCTTGCGATTCTCGAAGCACTTGCGGCATCCGTCGTCCTTGCACCTAAAGCGCTTCCTTTGATCGCGGCACTGACGCCTGCAGAGAGCACGGTGGAGTCAATCGGCGATGCAGTGGAGCAGTTCGTACGCGTCGCCCACAGCGCGTTGAACGTCGCTCACCACACCGTACAGCATGGGTATCCCCTCCTGTCGGAAGCCCGCGCGGTAGACGCCATGGCCTTCCAATCAGCGTATGATCCTCCGGTAGTAGCGGGTTTCGTCCTGCCCGTTCTCGGCGCACAGCTGCCCGATGGTGGCCGCGGCCTTCCCGTCGAGAAGGATGACGCCGGTGTGCTTTGCGATCGCGCGGCGAATGGCCTTGGCAATCGGTTGCGGAACGTGAGCTCCGGTGTCCCTCGCTGGCTGCTGAGGTTTCTCGGCGGAGTCGTAGAGAAAGCTCTCCGTTTAGGAAAGAGGCGAACCTGTGATGACGACGTCGTCAAGCCCCCGCGTGCGGTGATTCATGCGCGTCGCGACGGCACTCGTGTCTGGTTGGGGCACGAGGAGTTCCAGTACCGGGCGTATGACATCGGTGAGGATCCTCGGGAGGGGTCTTGGCAAACGGGAGAAGTCGGAGTGCGGGTTGCTCAAGGCGGAGGCCAAGCAGGGCGAAACGGGATCTACAGGGCGCAGATCCTCGGTCGTTTGGGACTCGCCCAGTCCGAATACTACTTCGACGGGACCGAGCACAGAGCGGAATGGCTGTGGAAGCAGCGCTGGAGGGGACGTCTTCGGCGCTTTCGGATTCGTCGAGACTGGCTTCCCTCCGGAATCCTCGGCGCGTGCGCTGGTGCACGCGGTCGGGGAGCCGTCGGTGGGCTTTCCGGAATCTGTGACGTCGTTCGCGACTTCTCGATCAACGGGATCTCTTCTCACTGAAAGACATGACGAGCATCCGAAGACCAACCCTGCAACTCCACCGAGAGGGTACTGCCGTCTTGGAGGCGCTCGTGGTCCTTCCGGTGCTAGCTATCGTCTTCGCCGGAGCTCTCGCGCTCAACGCCATGTACAGCGCAAAGCTCGAGGCGAAGGCACGCGCCAGGCGCAGCGCATGGATACAAGCCGATTCAGGAGATTGTCGCCGCTACTCCTGTTCGAGCGGCGAGTGCAGCGGACCGGAGTCTGAGCTCCACGCTGAGGGTCTTGCCGCCCTGGAAAACACGGGCGCCGGGCGACTCTCGCTCCGGTCTTTCGTCGAGGACGTCGGCCGCTTCCTCGTTGGGACGGTTACACACGGGTACGGTGCCGCGAGCGCACCCTTGCCACCTGTCTTTCGCTCTGCGCGCACCGTTCACCACGGCAAGACGACGCTCCTCTGCAATACGAGGCCGAGTCAGAGCGGGTCCGGCCAGCCGGTCTTCGAGCATGCATGCGCGGCGGGCTTGAGGTCCACGGAGTACGCAAATGAAGTTTGTCCGTAGGAGCGATCGCCCGTGGTCGGTCTGGGCGTTGCGAGCGCTTCCGGCATGTGTCTTGCCGGCTCTCATTCTCACCGGTGCCTCTTGGTCTGGTCTTCGCGCAGTCCATGCCCAGGTCGACGAGACCCTGCTCAGTCTGGGTTCTCGCGCCCTGTCTTTCCCGGGAGCACCGGACGAAGAGCCTCGCACGGTCGAAGTCAACGGCGTGCGCGTCTCCCTTCGCACACAGCTGCTCGAAGCACCTCTCGAAGACGTGCTTTCCCACTACGAGGGGGCGTGCGGGGGGTCCGACGCCCACACTTCGCAAGCCGGGTTTCTCGCGTCACTGGCGACGCGAGCTCGAAGGACGTCTCGTGATGGCTACGTCGCCTGCATCGAGCTGCTTTCGCAAGACGTGCCGAGCCTCATCCGACGCGTTTCGAGCTTTGCAAAGAGTTGGGATCTCGCCGACATCGGGCTTCCTCGATACGCATACGCCCGGCGCGTCGACGACACACCCCGAGGGCCCACGCACGTCGTCACCATCTGGAGCGACGAGTCGCTCGACCTTCGCCGCTTGCTGCCGCAAGGTCAGGGTGACGCTCCAGGTGAGGATCCGAAGGACCTCGACAGACCCGCACAATCGCAGCGCTTGCTGTCTGCCCGTGAGCCCTCGGACCCTTCGGCTGTCTATGTTTATCGCGTGAAGGGTTGCTCGGCGGCCGAGCTCGAGGGCGCCCATCGTCGGATGCTTTCACGCCGCGGTTGGCGCATCATCGAAAGGCACCCGGGCGAGTCTGTCGCCATCGATGGGGCTCGCCTCCTCTCAGCCGAGAAAGACAGCCGGTTAGCCACTGCGATCATCCACCGCGAACAGCCCGAGTCGCTGTTCCTAACCCTTCTGATGTCGGGCTGGGAGTGATGAAGCTCAATTTCGACTCGAGTCGTGCGCCCTTACTCGTCTCTTTGGCAGTGGCGCTAGCAGGGTGCTTGTTGCTCGCGGTCTACATCCGTCAGTTCCAGGAGGCAGCCTCGGGCGGAGAGCCCGTGATGCTGCTCGCGCTTCGCAAGGATGTTCCAGCGGGCGCCCCGCTCGAAGAAGAGATGTTGATCGCGCATGCCGTTCCCGAAAGCTACGTGGAGGCTCGCCAAGTTTCCGCTTCGGACATGCCACGCGTCTTGGGAGTCAGAACTGCAATCGAGCTCGGCGCGAACCAGACCCTCTCTTGGACGGACCTCGTGAGCACACCGCGCGAGCGAGCCTCACTCTCGGAGCGCATCCCTCAAGGCATGCGTGCGATGAGCATCGAGCAACCTCGCCGTCGGGGGCTAGCCGACTTGCTCCGTCCCGGCGACCGCGTGGACGTTCTGCTCACTCGCCACGAGCCGAATCCCGATAGACGCGCGGTCACACTCTATCTTCTTCAGAACATTCTCGTCCTCGCGGTCGGCAACGAAATCGAGGCGTTTCACGGAGAGCGTGCTTCGACACGCGCCGACTTGATCACGCTCTTGCTCACCGTCGACCAGGCGAGCCTGTTGGCACACGCACAGCGAAGTGGAGAGCTCAGCCTGACTCTTCGCAACGAAAACGATCTCGAAATCAACCGGGGACTACCCAAGACGGACGATTCAGACGTGCTCGTCGAGACCAAGCGCGAGAGACGGCAGCGCCGCCTGACCATCGAGAGGGTGGACTGAATGCAAAGAGCAGACATGAGAGCCGTCTTGTTCGCCGCCTTTTGCGTGGCAGCGCCGATCATGGAATCGGCGGTTGCTCAGGATCTCGATGCCCGGCGCGAGATCGTCGTGCGTGTCGGCGAGCAGCGTAGCGTCTCCGCCCTCGGCGTGCGCAGCTATTCCGAAGGCGCGCCCGGGATCGCAGATGTCCGCGTCACTCGCGACCAAAGTCGCTTCGTCATAGTAGGCAACCGCCCAGGTACGACCTCGCTGCTCCTCATTCGCCGTGATGGAACGCAGACTCAGTATTCGATCAAGGTGATCCCAGAAGGTGCGGCGATGGGCTTCGGAAACCGCGAGAACATCCGCTTAGACCTCTACTTCGTGCTGATTCAGGATCGCTACAGCCATCAGATAGGGCTCAACTGGCCTGGCAACATCGGCAGCACGGTTACTCCTTCCGAGGCCGCTATTGCCATTACGGGCGGGAGCGGTGTGCCGACCCAGAGCGCGTTTCAGATTCTCCCGCAAACGTTCCTTCCGAGCTTCGACCTCGCCCAGGCCAAAGGTTGGGCCAAGCTCTATCGGCAAGCCACTTTGATCACGGCGAACGGAACCGAGGCGATCTTCGTGTCCGGGGGGGAGCTCAACGTGCAGGTCCAAAACAACCTCACGGTTGACGTCCAGTCGATCGAGTTCGGGACAAAGGTCTCCGTTCTTCCTCGCTATGATTCACGCACGGGTCGGATTTCCCTCGAGATCACTGCGGACGTGTCCGACCTGGATAGCGAGCGCGGGGGCAGGGGAATTCCTGGACGCATCACTTCTCGCGTCGAGACCCTAGTCAACTTGGAGCTCGGTGAATCCGTCTCCCTCGCGGGTATTCGGGCCCGCACGGAAAGGCGCAGCAAGAGCGGCATTCCCGGTTTGGCGATGGTTCCATTCATCGGGGCGCTTTTCGGCACGCATCGGAGAGAAGTCAACGACGACGAATCCTACATGCTGGTCGTACCTTCGGTAATCGAGCCGGTGAGCATGAGCCAGCGCAATCGCGTGGAGGAAGCGCTCCGGGTTTACGAGAAGTTCGAAGGGAGCGTCCAGTCATTCCACCTGTTCGACCAGCCGCGTCTCGGAGGCGAGTCGCCGCCCACCAAGAGAGGGGAGTCCGCGAGATGAGCCCCGGTTTCACGGTTCACCTGTCCGACCCCGAGGGAAGCCGGGCCAAGCACGTGTTTGCCGTCGAGGTGTTGCAGGTCGGTCGAGACGAAGGCTGCGATCTTGTGTTGTCCTCGATGGCCGTAAGCCGCTTTCACATGCGAGTGGAGCAGGAAAGCGACGGCCTCCGCATCGTTGACGCGTCCTCGAACGGCACATTCGTAGACGGCCAACGAGTTCATTCGTCCGCGGCGAGCTGCGCTCCGAAAACCCCCATTGGCGTTGGCCCATACACGCTTTCGATCGCATGCGGCCAGGACATCGAGCAGGGGGCTCCGCTGACCCCCGAAGAACGGCGCCGCATCCATCGCGAGCTGCTCGACCATCTCGATCTCGCGTCGATCGATCGCTCGGGTGTGGACGACTCGGCTCTCCGCGCGCGCGTCGTCAGCGCGTTGGAGCAAATCGTTTCGCGATACGAGGGGCGGCTTTCCGACCCTATGGCCAGGGCGCGGCTAGTGGCGGAGATGACAGATGAAGTGCTCGGTCTGGGCCCGCTCCAGCGGCTCTTGGAGGATCAGGGGGTGACCGAAGTCATGGTGGTCGATCCCGACACGATCTACGTCGAGCGGAACGGGCGGCTCGAGCTGACGCCGCACAACTTCACGGACGAGGAGGCCTGCCGCGCGGCGATTGAACGAATCGTCACCCCACTCGGACGGCGGATTGATGAGAGCACTCCGTTGGTCGATGCACGTCTTCCAGACGGGTCTCGCGTGAATGCGATCATCCCGCCGCTGGCTCTGCGCGGTCCCTGCATCACGATACGAAAGTTCCCGAAACGGCCCCTGGAGATGCACCAGCTGGTGGAGCTAGGCGCACTCGACGACTCCATGGCGGTCTTCTTGAGGCGCTGCGTGCGCGCCAAGAAGAACATGCTCATTTCGGGCGGCACTGGGAGCGGGAAGACGACGCTACTGAACGTTTTGGCGACTGAGATAGCCTCCGAGGAGCGCATCGTGACGATCGAGGACGCCGCCGAGCTCCGGCTGGTCCAGCCGCACGTCGTCTCGCTGGAATCCAAGCCGACGAACATCGAAGGGCGTGGGGAATACACCATCCGCGACTTGCTCAAGAACGCCCTTCGTATGAGGCCCGATCGAATCCTCGTCGGCGAGTGCCGCTCCGGTGAGGCAATCGACATGTTGCAGGCGATGAACACCGGCCACGAGGGTTCGATGACGACCACCCATGCAAACAGCGCACGAGAGGCACTGAAGCGCGTCGAGACACTCTGCATGATGGCTGGGCTCGATCTGTCGACTGCTGCGGTCCGAGAGCAGATGGCAGCAAGTCTTCACGTGGTTCTGCAGCAGACACGCTTCTTCGACGGCACTCGAAAGATCACCAGTATTTCCGAGGTCGGCGGTCTCGGATACGACGGCGAGCTTCTCCTCTACGAGATCTTCTCCTTTCATCGCACGGGCACGGCGCGAGACGGCGCAGTGCACGGCGAGCATCGTCCGACGGGTCATGTGCCGAGCTTCCTCGACGAGTTCATCAGCCAAGGGCTCGTCAGCGATGGGGAGTACCTATGATTGGGTGGCTCCTCGCTGGCGGCTCGTTCGCCGTCCTTGGCCTTTCGGCCGCTGCCCATTGGGCCGTTGCATCGGATACGAGCTGGCCGACTCGGGCCCTGCGTTCGTACGAGAATCGCATGAACCAGCACGCGGGCTTTCTCATGCTGCGGCACTCCGGACAGTTCTTGGCCAGGATTCACGTCGCGGCCGTCTCTGTCTGTTTGGTACTCGCACTCGGAGCTCCGAGCATTGCTACCGGGAGCGCGCTCCTCGCACTCGTGCTCGGACCAGTCGTGCTCCTGAAGAAGCTGCACGAAGGGCGGGTGGTCAAGCTCGAGCGCCAGCTCGACAGCTGGCTTCTCATTCTCGCGAACGCACTACGGTCGACGCCGTCCCTTGGGGACGCGATTGCGTCCACGGCGTCTCTCGCGCCTCGGCCCTTCAATGAAGAGGTCGACATCCTCGTCAAGGAGCTGCGACTGGGAATGCCGCTCGACAGAGCGCTTGCGGCCTGCTCGCGGCGCATCGGGAGCCGCGTCGTTTCCAGCGCCTTGATGATGATCGTCATTGCAAGGCAAACCGGAGGCGACCTCACCACCACGCTGGAACGCATCTCCTCGGCGCTTCGCGAGACGGCGCGGCTCGAGGGCGTACTTCGCACGAAGACCGCGGAAGGGCGTGGCCAAGTAGTCGTGCTCGCGCTGGTGCCATTCCTGCTCTGTTCCCTCATCGTATGGCTCGACCGCACATGGTTCGACCCGATGCTCGAACACGTTTACGGACGCGCGGTGCTCGTTGCGTGCGGCGCAGGCTGGGTCACAGCGACTCTGTGGGCCCATCACATTGCGGGGACCCGGCTGTGACCGCGAGCTCGGCTCTGCTTCTTCCCATCGGCTGTGCGTTGCTCGTGCTCGCGGCGGCGACGGCCGCTTTCTCGCTTGCCTCGAAACCTCCTGCTCCGCGTCCAACGCTCGGCAATCGAGGCCTGAAACGTGCGGAGGCGCTCGAGGCAGGTGCGCCGTTTTCACTCTTCGAGCCCCCCATCCGCTATCTCGCGGCGAGGGTCTCCTGCCTCTGCAACGGAGGGCTGCGCCTCCGGCTTGCTCTTGCAATTCGACAGTCGGGTGACCACCTCGGTCTATCCGAAGATGAGCTCCTCGCAATGTGCATGTCGGCCGGTGGAGCTGCGGGCGCGGCGACCGCGCTGGCTGCGTCGCTTTGGGCCTTGCCCGTGGGACTTGTGCTGGTGGCCATACCGCTCGCCACTCTAGCGCCTTGGCTGCGCCTTCGCGCCGTCGCTCGAAAACGTGCGCAGAGCGTCACCCGCAGCCTGCCAGGCGTCATCGACCTGGCTGCAATGTGCATGAGCGCCGGCCTCGACTTTCCCGGCGCGCTTCGTCGCATCGCGAGCTCGGGCTCCGGCTTCAAGGAGCCGATCGTCGAGGAGCTTCAGCGCGTTCTTCAGGAGCTCGATCTCGGGCGCACCCGCCGCGATGCAATGCTCGGGCTGGTCGAGCGGATACCCACCGAGGAGGTCCGCGAGCTGGTCAACAGCGTCGTCCAAGCGGAGGAGAAGGGAAGCCCGCTGTCGCGCGTACTCACGATTCAGGCGCAGACGCTACGCATTCGCCGAAGCATCGCTGCGGAGGAGACCGCTGCCGACGCCGCCCTCATGCTCATCGGTCCGATGACATTGATATTTCTGTCTGTAATCGTGCTCCTCCTCGGACCCGTCGTCCTTCGATTCGCGACCGGAGGTTTCCAGCCTGTATGAGCATCGGTGACTTCATCGCGAACCGCAGCGTCCGTGTCGCCGTCCTCGCCGCGGCCCTACTGCCAGTCGGGTATGCGTGGGCCACTCGAGCGACAGAAGACACCACGAACGTGCTCCACAGTCATCCCGAGCTGTTCGCCAGGCCGTCTGCCTGCTCAGCCGGTTCCAACGTAGATGTGCGTGCGCGGCGATTCGAGCGGTACGCGCGGCTTTACATGGAGCGCTACCCGTATGATCCCGCAGACGGCGTCCGCGCGGTGGCTCACTTCCGGAAGGCGGCTAGTTGCTACGCGAGCGCCGGCCAGAAAAGCGACGCCGTCCGGGCGACGACGCGGGCACGCAAGCTCTCGTCACAAATCGAAACAGACTACGCATCCGCGCGCGTGGCCCTTCAAAAGACCCTGGCTTCCAGGAACTGGTCGAGTGCGCTTCCCGAAGCACACCGGCTTCTCCGCTTGACTCAGCACTTACGCCCAGACCCGTACGTCACGTGGTTGGAAAAGACCGTTGGAAAGGTAGCCGCGCGTGTCGATCAAAACCCGTAGCCCAAAGCTGTTGCCCGCGCTCCTCGGCGTGTCGGTCCTACTTGGCTGCCACCATGCCGGTGTCGCTACGACCGGCGCTAGTCAGGAGGCTGCGCGTGGCGTGACGCCCGAAGGCTTGTTCGAGGTCGGTTTGCTTCATGCTCGTCGAGGCGATTCTCTGCGTGCGGAGCAATATCTCAGCGCGGCCCGTTTTAAGGGCTACGATGAAGCCGCCACGGTCTATTGGTTGGTGCGGGTTTGTCTCGCCGCGGGGCGCTATCAGTCTGCGCTGAGACACGCGGCGGACTACCTCCGTGAGCACCCCGGCCATTGGGTTCTCCGCTTGGTCGTAGCGACGATTCACGAGGCCCTCGGGGAGCTCGGCCGCGCACGTGTTGAGCTCGAACGCGTCGTCGCGTCAAAGCCTCTCGAGCCCTTGGGACACTACCGTCTGGCGATGCTCTACCAGCGTTTGCAGCCACCCAGCTTTACTCGTGCCATGCATCATCTCGAGGTCTACCTCGAGCTTGCGCCTGACGGCGTGCACGCCGAAGAGGCGAAAGATGCCTTGCGCCTGGCGGGAACGATACGGGCTGAGAACGCCCGGCTAATCGCCTCGCCAGGCGATCAGATTAGGAAACTGCCATGAGCATCCCCGCACGCGTCTTCGAACACACGTTGGCCGCATACTTCACACCTGTCGCGTCTCTCCTCCGGGACGATGAGGTCACCGAGATCTTGATCAACAGCCACGACGAAATCTACGTCGAACGGCGCGGAGCACTTCGTCTCACCGACTACGAGTTCGCTTCGGAGTACGCGCTGATGTCTGCACTTCGAAACCTCTCCCAGTACGTCGGACGCGACCTCGGTCCGAGGTCTCCTGTCTTGGAAGCGCGTCTGCCTGATGGCTCGCGGGTCGAGGCCGTCGTGCCGCCCGGGGCGCCTCGCGGTCCCGTGGTCTGCATTCGCAGGTTTCAGCGCGAGCGGCTCACGCTCGAACGCCTCGTCGAGGGCGGTGCAATTCCGTTCGGAGTCGCCAATTTGCTCCGGTCCATCATGAACGATCGCCGAAACGTGGTCATCGGTGGGGGCAGTGGAGCCGGAAAGACGTCGCTCTTGAACGCCATCGCATCGCTTGCTGATCCCGATGAGAGGATCATCGTCATCGAGGACTCCAAGGAGCTGAGTCTCGAGTTGCCGCACGTAGTCCATCTAGAGGCACAACCCCCGGATTCGCGAGGCTCGGGAGAAATCACCGTCCGCCAGCTGCTCAAGGCGACCCTGAGAATGAGACCGGATCGCATCATCATCGGTGAAATCCGGGGCAAGGAAGCACTGGATCTCATTCAGGCGATGACCTCTGGGCACCGGGGATGTTTGTCGACGCTGCACGGCACTCTCCCACTCGACACGCTGAGCCGTCTGGAGACGATGGCGCTCATGAGCGACGTGCAAATGCCCATTGCGGCATTGAGAGCTCAGATCGCATCAGCCGTCGACGTCGTGATCCAAGTGTCCCGACAGCGGGACGGCCTGAGGCGAGTCACGCACGTTACTGAGGTCGCCGGGTTCGACAGCGCCCGAGGCTATTGCCTTCGGAGTCTCCTGCCGGAGGCCGTGGGGCAATGAGCGAGCGTCGCACCCTGGTCCTCGACGACGACGACGGACCCACGATTGCCGATCTTAGCTATCCGCGTTCCATTCGGCTGCCCGAAAGAACGCATTCGGCTCATGCATCGCTCTCCGAAAGCTCCGGCCGAGCCCGGCTTGCGGTCACCGCGTCGCTGGTGTTGCTATTCTCCCTCGGCCTGCTTGGCGTTGCTTTGCAAGAGCGCCGAAACTCGCGCGCCCTCCGCGAAGTCCTCGAGGAGCTCCGTCGCGATCGCGAAGCTGCGGCCGAAATCAGACGCGTCAGCCCAGGCGGGGAAGCGCTCAGCCGTAGCCATGCCGAGCTTCCAGCTCGACGCGTGTTGGGTAGCTCCGTCACGGGATCGACTCACGAGCTCGAGAGCGAGGCTCTATCTGCACTGCTTGCGAACGACTACCGCGGGTCGTTGGCGCTCTACAGGGAGCTGGTTCGGGTCGCCCCTCAGGAATCTGTGTTTTCAGACGTGGTCACGATCCTCGAGTCGAAGCTTCAGTGCTCAGCAAGTCATGAATCGAGCGGGCCTTCAT
>JAHELW010000186.1 GCA_024643985.1 Myxococcales bacterium
TCGATGACCTCGCCGACCCGCACGACGCGGCCGGCGAACGATTCACCCGGGCGCGCATATACCGAGATCTCTGCTTTGGATCCGACCGCCACGTCGAGCGCTTCCCGAGGGTCCAAGAGCACACGCGCCTTGAGAAGCGTCGTATCGGCAAGCGTGAGCAGGGGGCTTCCGGGCGCGAGGTATTCCCCCACCTCCACGGCTCGCTCGACCACCGTCCCGCCGAAGGGGGCGCGTACGACCGCCTCGGTCAACCCGCGGCGTGCAAGGCGCGCTTCGGCCCTGGCAGCGTCCAGTGCCGCAGAGGCGAGACGAACCGCATCCGTCGCGTCGTCGAGCCGCTGCGCTGGAAGACCCCCCGTGCTCACGAGCTTCTTCGTGCGCGCGAGCTCGCGCTCCGCCTGATTCAACCGCGCCTCGCTTTGGGCGACCGCCGCGTTTGCCGCCTGCGCCGCGGAGGCCGGGCGCCCGACGTCCAGGCGCAGCAGCACCTGGCCCTCGTCGACTCGATCCCCGGCCTCGACCAGCACGGAAACGACCCGGCCCGCGGTTTCCGAGCGCATGTTCGATTGCCGGTTGGCCAAGATCTCCGCGGTCGCAAGCGAGGTCGGGACGATCTCCGATGGCTCGACGCGCTCGGCGTGGACCGGGGGCGCGGGCGCCTCGAGCGCGGCTGGGGCCGTTCCCGTGCATCCGGAAAGAAGGACGGCCAACGTGAAGAGCCGGAATGTCGGCGAGGGACGCATCAAGCAGAAGACCTTGTGGGTGGATCGGCGGCCCGGCAAGCCCGACCGCCGGAGCCCGTCAGCCTACCACGGCAAACGCCTGGCTCAGGCAGAGCTCACCCGGACGCTCTTCGGTGCTCGCGGTCAGGACGACCGTTTCGGCGTCGCGCCACCCTCGCACGATCAGCGTGTCGCCTGGAAAAACCGGATTGCTGAACTGTGCCCGCAGGCTCTTCAGGCGCTCGGGGCGTCCGTCGCACACCTCCCGCAGCACGGACCGCCCCGCGTATCCAAAGGTGCAAAGCCCGTGCAGGATCGGCCTTTCGAATCCCACTTTCGCGGCGAACTCCGGGTCGGCGTGAAGCGGGTTGGTGTCCCCGCTCAACCGGTAGAGCAGCGCCTGGCTCGTTGAGATCCGCTCGCGCGTCTCGAAGTCCGGCGTGCGCTCGGGAACGGGTCGTCGCTCGGCCTTCGGCGGCCGGTCCCCTCCGAAGCGTCCATCCTTCAGAAGTAGCAGCGTCACCTCACCTCGAACGATCAGGCGTCCTTCTTGGTCGTGGGCATCGATCACGAAGACCGACATCGCCATGCGCTTCAGATCGTAGAGGCCGTCTACGCGTCCGGTCACGCGCAGCGTGGCCTGCGGCTCGAGCGGCCCGTGGACGGTGATCTCCTGGCTGTGATGCACCATCCCGCTTCGGTCGCATCCGATGCGATCGACGAGCGCGTCGAAGGCCGCAAACGTGGGGATCGTGCAGAACGTGGGCAACACCTTCGGCCCGCGGCCCTCATAGAGGAAATCGAGCTCGGCATCCGGCGTGGCGCCCACCCCGAGCGCGTAAACGACCGCGTCGCGCCACGTGTAGTCGAAGGCGATGGGAGGGGTTTCGTAACCCACGCTGTCTGGATCGATCGCCATGAGAGATGCGCCCGAGTAGAGCGCCTGTCGAAGGGGATGGCAATCCGGCATGACGGGGCCTAGAGTTCGCCCCGTGAAACCCATCCGCCGAGTCGCCATCGTATTCTCCGGAGGCCCCGCGCCGGCCGCCAACGCCGTCATCGCAGCGGTGACCACGTCGTTTTTGGAAGCCGGCGCCGAGGTGCTCGGCATCTTCCACGGCTACACGAACCTTCAGGAGTACCACCCGTCCGCACGTCCGATGGTCGAGTCCGAGCACTATCGAAAGCTCGCTCCGGCGGACATACGCGGTCTTCGCAACAGCCGCGGCATCATCATCGGCACGGCCCGCGTGAACCCGGGAGCGGGGATCGAGTGTCCGCCAGACCTCCTCAACCCGGAAAAGACCGAGCGTCTCGCGAGGATTCACCACGCGCTTGCCGACCTCGGAGTCGACGCGCTGATTTCGATCGGCGGCGACGACACGCTCAAGACGGCGAACTTCTTCTACCGCTATCAGCAGCACCACGTCACGGAAGACCAGCGAATTCGCGTGGTGCACGTGCCAAAGACGATCGACAACGATTATCGCGGCATCGACTTCACCTTTGGTTTCTTCACCGCCGTAGACGTGATGGCGAAAGAGCTATTGAATCTTCGCGCCGACTGCATCGCTACGAGCAGCTACTTCATCGTCGAGACGATGGGCCGAAAGGCAGGATGGCTTTCGTACGGAGTCGCGATCGCCGGCGAAGCGAGCATGGTCGTCTCCACCGAGGACGTACGAGGCGACCTAGCCGTGGAGGAGCGGCGCCTCGATCCCGTGGCCGGCGAGGAGACGCTCGAGATACGGCTCTCCGTGACCGCCCTCGTCGATCGCATCGTCGACCTGATGCTCGAGCGCGAGCGTCGGGACCAGTTCTACGGAACCATCGTCCTCGCCGAGGGGCTGGCCGAGCTCCTCCCGGAAAACGCACTCGTTGGAATGCCGCGCGACGAGCACGGGCACATCCGGCTGGGCGGATTCGACCTCGCGAAGATGGTCTGCGATCGCGTGCAGACCCGATACGAGGAGCGCACGGGGCGCCGCAAGAAAGTCGGACACATCCAGCTCGGCTACGAGTCGCGCTGCGCGCCGCCGCATGCGTTCGACGTGATGCTCGGAAGTCAGCTCGGGATCGGCGCATACCGTGCCTTGGCCGAGGAAGAGCTCGACGGTCACATGGTCAGCGTCACCGGGCAGCTCGAGCTCCAGTACGTGGAGTTCTCCAAGCTGATCAATTCGCAAACGCTTCGCACCGACGTACGGTTCATCGAGACGGGCAGCGACTTCCATCGCATGGCGCGTTTTCTCGAGACCCAAACGGGTCGCCAGTCCCTGTGGAGCCCGGGGCGCCGCCTCGAGCCGGACAGCGACGCACCCTCGGAGTAGCGAGGAGCTAGTAGGGGCGCTCGGTCATCTGGCGGACGCGCTTGCGGCGGCGCCGCGCGGCCTCGGCGGCCTTCTTCCGCTTCTTGATGGAGGGCTTCATGTAGTGACGGCGCCGCTTGAGCTCCCTGAGGATGCCTTCGGTCGCCATCTTGCGCTTCAGGTGCTTGACCGCACGCTCGAGCCCTCGTTCACCGACGTGAACTTCGATTGGCTTGCACTGAACGGTTTCGACCATGAACGCTTCTGCTCCCTTCAAGAGCGCGGGAGGCTTACACAGCATACCTCGCCACGCAAGCATCTCCACGCTTCACGGAGAAACGGTGGGTCGGCGGCTGAAATTACCGTGAAAAGGCGGGGAAAGCCGGCCCCGCCCGGCTCATGCGGTGACGCCTGCTTCGGCCTCGGCCGGTTCGTCACCGGACGAGAACGTGAGCTTCCCCTCGCCGACGTCGACGACGATTCTGTCTCCCGCCGCGAAACGTCCGGCGAGGATGTCTTCCGCGAGGCCGTTCTCGAGATAGCGCTGAATCGCGCGCTTCAGCGGCCGGGCTCCGTAGGTCGGATCGTAGCCGACGTTTGCCAAGAAATCCTTCGCTGCGTCGGTGACCGAGAGGCGCATCTCCCGCTCCGCGAGCCGCTTCTCGAATTGGCGGAGCTGAACGTCGACGATCCTTCGAAGCTGCCCGCGGTCGAGACGATGAAAGATGATCGTTTCGTCGAGCCTGTTGAGGAACTCCGGACGGAAGGCGTCGCGAAGGTCCTCCATCACGGCCTTGCGCATCGACTCCTCGTCGTCGAGCGCCATGATGTGGTGCGAGCCGACGTTCGACGTGAGAATGATGACGACGTTCTTGAAGTCGACGGTGCGGCCTTGACCGTCCGTCAAGCGCCCATCGTCCAGCACCTGTAGCAGCACGTTCCACACGTCCGGGTGCGCCTTTTCCACCTCGTCGAAAAGGACGACGGAGTAGGGCCGACGCCGAATCGGCTCGGTCAGCTGGCCGCCCTCCTCGTAGCCTACGTAGCCCGGGGGCGCGCCGATCAGACGGGCGACCGCGTGCTTTTCCATGTACTCGCTCATGTCGAGACGAACCATCGCCTTGTCGTCATCGAACAGGAACTCCGCGAGCGCCCGCGCGAGCTCGGTCTTGCCGACCCCGGTCGGTCCGAGGAAGAGAAACGATCCAATCGGACGATTTGGCTCGCTCAGACCGGCACGCGACCTGCGAACCGCGTTCGACACCGCGACGACGGCTTCGTCTTGCCCGATGACGCGATCTTGCAGGCGGTCCTCCATGTGAAGGAGCTTTTCCTTCTCGCCTTCGAGCATCTTGCTCACTGGAATCCCGGTCCACTTCGACACGACCTCGGCGATGTCCTCGTCCGTGACTTCCTCCTTCAAAAAGGAACCGATCTGCTGCACCTCGGCGAGCTTTTCTCGAGCCTGCGTCACCGCCGACTCGGCGGCTGGGATTTCCCCGTATTGAAGCCGGGCGGCCGTCTCGTACTCGGCCGTTCTTTCCGAGCGCTCGAGATCCAGCCGGAGGCTCTCGACGAGCTCCTTCTTCTCGCGAATCTCGGTGATCAGCTCCTTTTCCCGGAGCCATTGGGCGCGCATCGTGTCGCGGTGCTCCTGCAGATCGGAAAGCTCCTTTTCGAGATCGGCAAGCCGCTTCTTGCTGGCCTCGTCGCTCTCCTTGCGCAGGGCCTCGCGCTCGATCTCGAGCTGGGTGACCTTGCGCTCGACGGTGTCGATCGGCGCGGGAAGCGAGTCGATCTCCATCTTCAACCGCGACGCCGCCTCGTCGACCAAATCGATTGCCTTGTCGGGCAAGAAGCGGTCCGTGATGTATCGATGGCTGAGCGTGGAGGCCGCCACGATCGCGGAGTCTTGAATTCGGATGCCGTGATGGATTTCGTATCGTTCCTTCAGGCCTCGAAGGATCCCGATCGTGTCCTGCACGGAGGGCTCGCCCGCAAAGACCGGCTGGAACCGGCGTGCCAACGCGGCGTCCTTTTCGATGTGCTTTCGGTACTCATCGAGCGTGGTCGCGCCGACGCATCGAAGCTCCCCGCGTGCGAGCGCTGGTTTCAGCATGTTGCTCGCGTCCATGGAGCCCTCGGCCGCGCCGGCACCGACGAGCGTGTGGAGCTCGTCGATGAAGATAATGATGTCGCCTTTGGCGGCTTCGATCTCTTGAAGCACGGCCTTCAGGCGCTCTTCGAACTCACCGCGATACTTCGACCCTGCGACCATGGCGCCGAGGTCGAGCGCGAGAAGCTTCTTGTCCTTCAAGCCTTCGGGGACATCGCCCTGCATGATGCGGTGGGCGATCCCCTCGGCGATTGCGGTCTTTCCGACGCCCGGCTCACCGATGAGCACGGGGTTGTTCTTGGTGCGGCGCGACAGAACCTGCATCACACGCCGAATCTCTTCGTCGCGGCCGATGACGGGGTCGGTCTTACCCTGCCGCGCGGCTTCGGTGAGGTCATTCGTGTACTTCTCGAGCGCTTGGAACTTTCCCTCGGGATCTGGATCGGTCACGCGTTGGCTCCCCCGTACTTCCTGCACGGCCTCGAATAGCTTGTTGCGATCGACGCCCTGAGCGACGAGCGCCTTTTTGAGCTGACCGTCGCCGTATGCGGCGAGCAGCAGGTGCTCGGCCGAAGTGTACTCGTCCTTCAGCGCCTCGGTTTCCTTCCACGCGTTCTTCAAGAGGTCCCGCAGGCGAGACGACAGGCCGGGCTCCGCCCCGCCGGCCACCTTGGGCATGCGGTCGAGAATTGCGCCGAGAGCGCGAATGAGCCCCTGCAGGTCGGCGCCGGCCTTCTCGAGGATCGCCGGCGCGAGACCTCCTGCCTGGGCGAGGAGGTCGA
>JAHELW010000187.1 GCA_024643985.1 Myxococcales bacterium
CGGAGCCGGCGGGACCGGAGGCAGCGCGGGCGTCGGCGGCGCAGGCGGAAGCGCGGGAGCTGGCGGAAGCGCCGGAGCCGGCGGGACTGGAGGCGCCGGAGGCAGCGCGGGCGTCGGCGGCGCGGGCGGAAGCGCGGGAGCGGGCGGCACCGACGGGGGGACCTGCGAGATCACGATTTCGGTGAGCCGAAGGTGAGTCTCAGGGCTCGCCGGGCGGCTCCGCGGCGGTCTCCGCGTCCGGCTCCACGATGTGAAATTCGACGCGCCTGTTCTGACCAAGCTCCATTCGGGTTCTCGGCTTGGGGATCAGGGGTCGCGTCTCTCCGAAGCCCTCGGCTACGAGCCGGTCCGCGCTCACGCCGCCTTCGCTGACGAGATACCTGACGACCGACTCCGCGCGGCGGCGTGAAAGACGCATGTTGTACTCGAACGGGCCGGTGTAGTCCGTGTGCCCCTCCACGCGAATCTGCGAAATCTCGGGGTGCGCGTTGAGGACTTCCGCGACGTTGTCGAGCACCGCGAACGACCGCTGCTGGAGCTTTGCGCTGTCCAAGTTGAAATAGATCTTGTCGAGGATTTCGAGCTGGCTGTCTTCGATGACGACTAGCTGCTTTTCCGGACAGCCCTGATTTTCCGGCGGTCCAGGCTCGTCCGGACAGTTGTCGATGCGGTCCGGCACGCCATCTCCATCGCGATCCGAGTCGGGGCAGCCGTCGTTTTCCGGAGGCCCGGGTTCGTTTGGACAGGCGTCGTGGACGTCGAGGATTCCATCGGCATCGTTGTCGAGGTCCGGGCACCCGTCCTCGTCCTCGAAGCCGTCGAAGTCCTCAGGCTCCTCGGGACACTCGTCGAGCTCGTCGACGATGCCGTCCCCGTCGGTATCGACGACCACGGAGACCGGTCGTTCGGGCATCGTGTATCCCAACATCGCGATCATGCGCCAATCGGGGCTTCCGTAGGCACGAGTGAGCCCGCCCGTTCCGGCCACGCCCACGGCGAGCCCGTCCGGGTCGAGATACTTGAAGCCACCAAGAAGCTCGACCGGCGTTTCCTGCTTACCGCCAAAGCCCGTTCCGGAAGCCGCTGCGGTTCGGCCGAACGACTCCGCCGTGATCATGAAGCGGTCGTCCCCGAGCAGCGCCTGCACGGCGCCGCCGAACGTCAGTTGATTTCCGATGCCCAGCGACGGTACGTCCTGTCGAAAGCTGGTCTTGTAGCCGACGTTCAGCGGGATGCGCACGTGCTGGCCCGCGTTGAACGTACCGAGGACCTCGAACCAGCCTCCGACGTTGGGCCGACGCGCCGGCTCTCCGAGATAGTTCTGGAGCGGTTGAGCAGCGGACGCCGTGTTCGTCGTGAGTGTGACCTGTCCGGCGAGCTGGAAGACCTTCTCGCGATCGCCGTAGAGCACGCCGCGCGCGCCCACGTAGAAATCGCCGAGACCCTGTCCCGCCGGGCGCAGCGGGTTCAATCCGAACTGTTCCAGGAACCCAGCCTGCTCGTCCGACAGGCTCGCCTCGAGCGCGAACGTGTACGGGAGGTCCATGAACAGGACCAGCCGCTCCCAAAGACCGAGGCTCAGCGTGAGGTGCCCGGTGGCCTGCGAGTGAACGATCTGAATGCGCTGGTCCGGAATGGGTCCGTTCGTCACGCGGAGCTCGAGAGGGTCCCGCGAAAAGTCGAAGTAGAGCTGAGCCCCGAAACGGAGGTGCCCTTGGCCGTCGGCGTGGCTCACCGCAAACCCGTCTCTCGTGAGCTCCGAGGGCCGGAACTGATTGAGATCGAACTGCGCCGGATTCTGTGCCGCCGCGTCAGCGGAGAACCCGAGCCCGAGCATTACAGCCACGACAAGCGCGGCTCGCCGGCCTGACCCAGTCATCGACCCCTTGGTATCACTTCTCGCCGAGCAGATGAAGCAGTGTCTCGGCGCTCATCTGGGGCGAGCCTGAAGCTTCCCGTTCCGCTTCGTGAACAAGCTCGACGATCCGGCGATTGATCGGCGCGTCGAGTCCGTGCTGCTCGGCGAGCCGCACGATCTCGCCGTTCAGGAAGTCGACCTCCGTCGGCCGGCGGCGTTCGAGGTCCGTCCACATCGAGGCACGCGCTTCGGGGTCGACGCGAAGCTGCGCGCGGACGACCACGCGCACGATGGGGGTCGGCAGCTTCATGATGAACGACATCGCTCGAAGTGGAACCCCTCGAAAGTTGGCGGGTCGGATTTGCGCGGCCTGCAAGACGTCGAGCGCCTCGTCGAGCAGCTTGGCGATCACGCGACGGTAGTTGCGTGAAAGGAGCATGTCCCGCGTCGGGGCGCCCGAGAGTCCGCTGACCGCGTTGTTGAGGTTGACCAAGAGCTTGGTCCAAAGCTCTGGGTCGAGCGGCCGCACCTCATCGACCTCGAGCCCGGCGGCGCGCAGTGCGTCCACCCACGGCTGGTCCACGCCACTTGCCCGGGTCTCGATCATGAGGGGACCGCTGGTGGTCAGATGAAAGGTCGCCCCGTCGCGGAGGATCACGTTGAAGCTGACGACCGCTGGGAGGGTGGCGTTGTTCGGCATCGCTGCCCGAAGGACGCTCGGGTTTCGAAGCCCGTTTTGGAGGCTCACGATCACGGTGGCGGGCCCGAGGGCCTCCGCGAGCGCCCGCGCGACCTGGGCGGTTGCGCCGCTCTTCACGCAGCAAAAGACGACGTCGCACGAACACAGAGCCTGCGGGTCTTCTTCGATTCGAAGCTGTGCTGGCGCGACGTGGTCTTCGCTATCGAACTCGCGAATCGTGAGCCCTCTGCTCGCGATCTCGTCGGCAAGCGGCCTTCGACCCACCATGGTGACGTCCGTTCGTCCCGAAAGTGCCAGACGCCCGCCCACGTAGCCCCCGATTGCACCGGCACCCATGATCCCGATGTGTAGCTTCCGGCTCCGGCCCACGACCTCGGTTCGATACCACGGCGGTGCAGGCGGGGTCTACAGCGACTCCAGGAACGCCCTGAGCAGCTGCGCGTGGTTGTGCGTCTCGGTTTTGGTTGCGTAGACGAACGTTGCTCTTCGTCTGCCGATTTGCTTGCGGAGCTCCAACGCCTCGGCCGTTCGAACCGCTAGCTCCTTCTTGTAGCGTCTCTTGAAGTCCGTCCAGGATCCGTCCTCGCCGTGAAACCAGCGTCGAAGCTCGTGCGAAGGCGCGAGGCTCTTGGGCCAAAGGTCGATCTTTGCTGCTGCTTTGGAAAGGCCCCGCGGCCACAGGCGGTCGACCAGAACGCGGAGACCGTCACTCGTCTCGACCGGATCGTAGACCCGCTTGATCCTCACGTTCATCTAGACCGAGAGTACGATCAACCGAGCTGAGCGAGAAGGCCCGAGCTGTTGTCACCGAAGCTCGAACGATTGACGCCCATGGCCGCCATCATCGAGAGAAAGAGATTGGCGATGGGCGGCCCATTGACGCTCTTGTTCGGCTCGTAGTCGATGTGACGGCCCGTCTGGTACGCGCCGTGGCAAGCACCCGCGAGGATTACCGGCAAGTTGCGATGCCTGTGCGCATCGCCATCTTCGATCTCGCTCGAGAAGAAGACCTGCGAGTGCTGAAGCAGCGTCCCGCTTCCTTCCGGCACCTCGTTCATCCGCTGGAGTAGATAGGAGAGCTGCTCTACCTCCCACGTGTCGATCGCCTGGAGCGCGGCATGGTTGGCCGGATCGCCCTGATGGTGCGAGTAGTTGTGGTGGCCGCCGCTCGCCCCGAGGAACGGATAGCTCCGGTTGCTCCCAGCATTTGCGAGCATGAAGGTGATGATTCGAGTGGCATCGCACTGGAGCGCGAGAACCATCAGGTCACTCATGATGCGCACCTTTTCTTGCACATCGCCGGTGTCCGACGGCTCTTCGGTCGCTCCGCAAACCAGCCCTGCCTTGCCGAGCCGCTGCTCGAGCTCGAAGATGCCGGTGTTGAACTCATCGAGCTTCGCGCGGTCGAGGTAGCCGAGCTTCTGCTCGAGCGCCTGCGTCTGCTCCCTCACGTAGTCGAGCACGCTGGTCTTGTAGAGCTTTCGTCGCTCCTGCTCTTCGATCGTTGCCGTCGGGTCCGCGCCTTCGAAGATCTGGTTGAAGACGACCCCGGGGTCGGTGGTTTTCGAGAGCGGCTGCGTCTCCGAGGCCCACGAGATGTTTCGGGTATAGGCGCAGCTATATCCCGAGTCGCAGCCGCCGTTGTTCCCGCCGCCGTCGATGCCGATCTGCATCGATCGAATTCGCGTGGCATCTCCGATCGCGTTTGCGATGACTTGGTCCATCGAAATGCCGAGCCGGATGTCGGTTTCGCTCTTGTTTGCGTGCGCCGCGGTCAGAAAGCCGGACGTGCCTCCCGCATGGTCACCCGGCCCGTCGGGTCGCGCAGGCTCGTTGGAAAGGCCACCCAGCACGAGAATCTGGTCCCGCACGGGCGCGAGCGGATCGAGAATCGGTGAAAGCTGGAAGCCGCTCGCGGTCTGTGCCGGCGTCCAGGCGGCCATGTGCATGCCGTTCGGGACGTAGTAGCAGACGAGGCGGGCTGGGAAGGCGTCGTCCGCATAGGCCGCGTCACCGAGAAACGTTTCGAACACCGGGAGTGTGATCGCCGCGCCGGCGCCACCCAGGATCAATCTGCGCGATAGCTTCGGGCCCTTCACTGCGCATTCTCCATCGTGCCGCGGCGAGTGCGAAACGGCTCGCTCGTGACGAGCAGCTTGATCAATTCTGGAAGGGCGCCCCCCGCCGCGGCGGATGCGGATGCGATCTCCTCGAGGAACGGATGCTCGCCAGCATCGGGCGGTCGGCCGAGAGCGTACGTGAACAGCTTCTCGACCACGCATACGTCGAAGCGCGGGTCGGTCTGGATCAGCCCGGCCATCTCGCGCGCACCGTCGAACGTTTCGCCGGTCACGAGCTCGCCGCTCGCGTCGATTGGAAGGCCCTGATCTTCCGTGCGAAACGCGCCAATCCCGTCGTAGCTCTCGAGCCCGAGCCCGAGCGGGTCCATCAGGTTGTGACAGGAGGCGCAGCTCGGGTCAGCACGGTGGAGCTCGAGCTGTTCCCGCAGGGTGCCGCTCGCCATTCCATCCTGCACGAGCCCCTCCACGCCTGGCGGCGGCGGCGGAGGCTCGCTGCACAAGAGCTGCTCCAAAATCCAGACACCTCGCTTCACGGGGGAAGTCCGGGTCGGGGTCGACGTGACCGTGAGCAGCGACCCGAGGGTGAGCAGCCCGAAGCGGGAGTCGCTCGCCTCGAGCGTCACGCGCTGGTGCTCCGGCCCCGGCTGCAAAGGGAGCCCGTAGTGAGACGCGAGCCGATTGTCGAGATACGTGAAATCGGTCAGCAAGAGCTCACTCAGCGGAGCGTCTCCACGGAGGAACTCCGAAAAGAAGAGACGAGTCTCCTCCCGCATCGCGCTCTTCAGGGCTTCGTCCCACTCCGGAAACGCCTGATAGTCTGGGACGTGATCTTCGAGCGCGCGGATACGGAGCCACTGGCCGGCGAAGTTGTCGACCAGCGCCTGTGCCTTTTCGTCCTGCAGCATGCGATCGACTTCGCCCCGGAGCCCGGCTTCGTCACCGAGCCGGCCTTCGCCTGCGGCCTCGTAGAGGATCTGATCCGGCATGCTGCTCCAGAGAAAATAAGAGAGTCTCGAAGCGAGCTCGTAGTCGTCGATCGGGTGCGGCACCGAGGACGTGGGATCGTCGTCGAGCTCGGGCCGATAGATGAAGTGCGGGGACAAGAGAAT
>JAHELW010000188.1 GCA_024643985.1 Myxococcales bacterium
CCACGCCTTGTTCCGAATCGCCGAGCTTCCCTTTGCTCTCGAGGTGTCGCGCCTCACGACCAGCCGCCGCCCCATCCGCGCGGTCGAGCTCGAAAGAGAGATGAGGGTCGTTGCCGCCCGCGCCGAGGGCCTATTGCGAAACGTGGCCGAGCGTGCGGGCCTTCGATGGTCCTTCCGGAAGCTTCGGGGACGGCTCGGGGCAGCCCTCGCGGACGTGCGAGACGTGGACTTCGTGCTCGTAAGCGCGGGTCACGCCATGGCGCCAGCGAGCGAGCTCGGCGCGACCGCGCGGACGCGCCGGGCGGCGGAGCGTGAGGGCCGACGGCCCATCGCCGTGGCCTTCGACGCGTCGGAAGCAAGCAGGCGCGCGCTCGAGGCAGCTATTCAGCTCGCCGAAACGACGGGGCGTCGCCTGGTCGTGGTTCGACGGGCCGGCATCGCTTTGCCCGAGCGACATGCAGGGCTCGAGTCGCTCGGGGTCGGGCGCGTCGTCGTCGAGACCCTCGTTGACGAAGACCCGCCAGCCTTGCTGCGGTCCGTCCGGCGCGCCGCGCCGATCGTCTTGCTGATTGGAGCTGGCGAAGCCGGCTTCGACGAAGCGCAGCTCGATCGGCTGCGACGCGAGCTTCGCTGCCCCATGCTCGTCACTCGCTGACGCATCCGCTAGCCCTTGATGCAGACCATCGGCTCGAGCCGCGCGACCTTTCGCGCCAGCCCCGCGCGGTCTGCGGAATCAACGACCTGCCGAACGTCTTTGTAGGCGCCGGGCGCTTCTTCGGCGACTCCCCGCATGCTCACCGACCTCACGATGATCCCCCGGTGGGCCAGGTTCTTGATCAGCTTGCTGCCGCGCCACTGTTTCTTCGCCCGGTGCCGGCTCATGCGGCGCCCCGCACCGTGACACGCAGAGCCAAAGGATAGGCCCATCCCCTCACGGGTCCCGATGAGCACCCATGATTCGGTACCCATGCTGCCTCCGATCAGAACCGGCTGGCCGAGCTCACGAAGCGGCTCGGGCAAATCGGGGTGCCCAGGTCCGAACGCCCGGGTTGCGCCCTTTCGATGGATGAAGAGCTTCCGGCGCTCGCCGTCGACCACGTGCTCCTCTTCTTTGCAGGTGTTGTGGGAGACGTCGTAGAGGAGCGGTAGCTCGGCCTTCGGCAAGACGTCGCTGAAGACCTCGCGCGTCAGGTGCGTGATGATTTGGCGGTTGGCGAGAGCGCAGTTGATTCCGGCCCGCATCGCGCCGAGGTACCGACGCCCGACTTCGGAGCGGAGCGGGGCGCACGCCAGCTCGCGGTCCGGAAGGTCGATGCCGAGGTCGGCTGCGGCGATGGCCATCTCGCGAAGGTACTCGGTTCCGATTTGATGGCCGAGCCCTCTAGAGCCGCAGTGAATGCTCACGACGACGTCGTCCTCTTCGAGTCGCAGCTGATAGGCCGCTTGCGGGTCGCAGATTTCCGCAACGCGCTGCACCTCGAGGTAGTGGTTGCCGGAACCGAGAGTGCCCATCTCGTTGCGTTGGCGTTGACGCGCCTTTTGCGAAACGTGCTCCGAGGCCGCCCCTCGCATCGAGCCTTGCTCTTCTGTCCTCGCGAGATCTTCCCGCGAGCCCCATCCGCGATCGACCGCCCAGGCGGCTCCACGCTCGAGCATGGCCGTCATCTCCGCATCGTCGAGATGAATGCGGCCCGTGCTTCCCACGCCCGCAGGGACCGTCCCGAACAGCGCATCGGCAAGCTGCTCCTTGACGGGGGCGACATCGCCGGCCTGAAGGCCCGTCAGCAGGCATCGAACGCCGCAGGAGATGTCGAAACCGACGCCACCGGCGGAGACCACGCCGCCTGCGCCTGCATCGAACGCCGCGACCCCGCCAATCGGAAAACCGTACCCCCAGTGTCCGTCGGGCATCACGTAGCTCGCCTTCACGATCCCGGGGAGTGTCGCCACGTTCTCGGCCTGAACGCGCACCTTCTCGTCCATTCCCTCGAGCAGCGCACGGTCCGCGTAGACCACGACGGGGACGCGCATCGGGCCCGTCGCGGGGAGCTGCCACTGATCGTGTGCGATCTGCCTTAGCGCGGTGATTTCCATGGTGATGATTTCCCGGTCAAACGTCGACGACGCACTGTGCGAGCCAGCCGTCCGCATCCCGCTCGACGCGGAGCTCGGTGAAAGTGGCTCCCTTGGGTTCTACCGCGGGTTCGTGCCGCTGGCGATCGACCGGCTCTCCCGTAGCCGTTGCAGTCAGCTCAGTCCCCTCGATTCGCACCCGGAACTCGCTGAACAGCATCGAGCGCGTGGTCATCTCGAAGATCAAGGCGTTGAGCCAGTCGACGAAAAGCACGTCCAATCTCGGCGCCTCGCACCGAAGCTCCACCGTCTCCTGCGGTCGAACGAGGGCGGGCGGCGTGATCACCGCCGTCAGCCCGAGGGCGGCCTGTTCGAATGCGGCTGAGGGCGAGGGGCCCCGGCCGCGAACGCCGATGTCTGCCGCGTGCGGGAAATGCTCCCAGCCGATCATGACCCCTCGAGCTGGAAGGGATAGACGGCGCCGAGGTTCAAGAGCTCGGTGAGCTCGTCCAACGCTGCGCGTGATTCTCTCAGCAAGAGCGGATCGGCGAGATCCTCTTCTCGGAGCCGGTCGCGATAGTGCCGGTCGACCCAAGAGCTCAATCGTCGAAAAAGCTCCTCGTCGAAGAGCACGGCCTGATTGACGCTGGCAATCTCTTCCTCGGTCAGCACCACCCGGAGCCGCAGGCAGGCGGGTCCGCCTCCGTTCTTCATGCTCTGACGTACGTCGAGTGCTTCGACCCGCTCGATGGCGGGCTGTTCGACCTGCAGGCCCTGAAGATAGCTCCAAACGCGGTCGTCGTCTTTGCACTCCTCCGGCACGACCAGCGCCATCTTGCCGGTCGGCAGTGAGACGAGCTGGCTGTTGAAAACATAGCTTGCAACGGCCTCGTCGAGCGTGATGTCTTGCTCGGTGACCTCGATCAAAACTAGGTCGAAGTCGGCTTTGCGCCGGAGCTCGTCCTTCACATCGTGTCGCGCGAGGAATGCCTCTCGGTGGAACAAGAAGACGTTCTCGTTGCCCACGGCGATCACGTCGTTGTGGAAGACGCCCGCGTCGATCGCGGCCGGCAGCTGCTGCGCGTAGACGACCCGCGCGGCGTCGATCTGATGGAGGCGAGCGACCGCACGCGAAGCTTCGTACGTATGACGAGCAGGAAAGCGCCTCGTGGTCGCGCTATGACGGCCGAGCGAGTGCTCGCCGTACACGAATAGATGCACCCCGAGCGCACCGTGCTCGGCGCAAAGCCGCGTGTGGTTCGCGGCCCCCTCGTCGCCGAACGGCCCGGCGGCCGGCAGGGGCGCGTGGTGAACGAAGCGATTGGAGTCCGCGAAGATCGCCGCCAGCACGCGCGTCGTCGTCGGGGCTTCGATCGCGCGGTGGAGGTTGCTGCGCAGGTTGGCGGCAGTGAAGTGCACCTTGCCATCGCCCGAGTCCGCACTGGGGCACACCGTGGCTGCATTCGCGGCCCACATGCTCGACGCGGACGAGCAGGCCGCTAGAAGCTCGGGGTCGTGGCGCCGAGCGCTTTGGAGCACGTATTCGTCGCGGCCGCTGAACCCGAGCTGCCGGAGGACGTCGACGGCGGGCCGCTCGTGGGGCGGCAGCACCGCCTGCGGGACGCCTAGGTCGTGAAGCGCTTTCATCTTGAGCAGGCCCTGTTTTGCGGCTGCTCTCGGGTTCGAGACGCTCCGGACGTTGCGCTGCGAGGCCAGGTTGCCGACGGAGAGGCCGCTGTAGTTGTGCGTGGGCCCGACGATCCCGTCGAAATTGATTTCAAACGCGCTCAAAGCATCATCCCCGGAGGTAGCGTAGCGGGAAGCGTGACCGCGTCCTGTTCCAACGACGCGACCGGGTATGCGCAGTAGTCGGCCGCATAGTACGCGCTCGGCCGATGGTTCCCGCTTGCGCCCACGCCGCCAAACGGCGCCGCGCTGCTCGCCCCGGTAAGCGGACGATTCCAGTTCACGACGCCCGCGCGGATCTCCGCGAGAAACCTTTCCCACTTCGAGCGGTCGGTGCTGACGAGTCCGGCCGCTAACCCGAAGCGCGTCGCATTGGCCAGCCGGATCGACTCCTCGAAGTCGTCGTAGCGATGAAGTTGGAGAAGCGGCCCGAAGTATTCCTCGTCGGGAAGATCCGAGACCTCGCTCACGTCGATCAGCGCAGGCGAGACCAAACCCGTGTCTTCGACGAGCTTTCGCATTTGGAGCAGCGGTTTGGCGCCGAGGCTGAGCAGCCGGGCCTGAGCGCCGATGAGGAGGTCCGCGGCCGCGCTCGAAATCACCGGGCCCATGAACGGCTCTTCGGGGTCGTCGAATGGGCCGACGCGGAGGCTCTTCACGGCTTTCACGAGACGGTCGATGAAGCGCTCGCCAAACGGTCCGCGTGGAACGAGAAGCCGGCGGGCGCAGGTGCAACGCTGTCCGGCCGTGATGTAGGCCGATTGAAGGACCAGCGCGATACCCGCTTCGACGTTTTCGATCTCGTCGACGACGAGAGGATTGTTGCCGCCCATTTCCAGGGCGAGGATCGTTGCAGGGCGCTCCGCGAGACTCCGGTGCAGCCGATGTCCGACGGCCGCGCTGCCGGTAAACAGGAGGCCGTCGAGCTCGGGGCTCTCGACCAAAGAGGCGCCGGCGTCGGCCCCGCCAATCAGCAGATTCAAGACGCCCGGTGGAAGCCCGGCACGCTCCCAGAGCTCGACCACCGCGATGGCGGTCGCAGGCGCATGCTCGCTCGGCTTGAGCACGACGGTGTTCCCCGCGATGAGCGCTGGCACGATGTGACCGTTCGGGAGATGGCCCGGGAAGTTGTACGGCCCCAGCACCCCCATCACCCCATGCGGCCGATGGCGGACCACCGACTGAAAACCACCGAGCGCGTTGTCGCGCGCCCCGGTCCGTTCGGCGTGTGCCTCGATCGAAATGTCGACCTTGGCCGCCATGGACGTGACTTCGGTGAGCGCTTCCCACCTCGGTTTCCCCGTCTCGCGTGAAATGAGCCCGGCCAGGGAATCGCGATTCGTCTCGACGAGGCGGCCGAAGCGCCGAACGAGCGCGATACGGTCTTCGAGCGGCGTCGCCTGCCAGCTCGAAAACGCGTTCCGAGCGGCACTGACCGCGCCTTCGACCTGGGCATGCGTCGCTTGCGGCCCCGACCAGACCGATTTGCCGGTTGCCGGGTCGACGGACTCCAGCTCGGGACCGCCGCCTTCCATCCATGCACCGTCGATGAAGAGCCCACCCACGTCTGCCTCTGCTACGACTCTAACACGCGGATGGTATCACCCTCCGAGACCTGCAGTGCGGCCGCCGTGGGCTCGTCGATGATGGCGTGGCCGTCGTCCAACGCGACCTCTGCCAGCGCGCAGCGAAAATCCCGGAAACGAGCGTTGCTGACGATACACGTCACGGCGCCGGCGAGTGAGCTCGCCACTCGAGCTTCGACCCGGCGGCTGTTTCGGACCGCGCGAATGTCGTCGCGGCGGCATTCCACGGTCGGCCCCGCATCGAAGATGTCGATGTAGTTTTCGTAGTGAAACCCCTCCGCCTCGAGAAGTCGGAGCGCTTGCCGGCTGTTTTCGTGGGGCTGGCCGATCGCTTCCTGCGCCTCGGC
>JAHELW010000189.1 GCA_024643985.1 Myxococcales bacterium
CCGCGACTCGTCAGGCGCCCTCGAAGCTTTTCGATCTCTCGGCGGTGGACGAGGAGCTTTCGGCGGCGCTGGGTTTCGTGGCCGGCGTGGCCGCCCTGTTCGTAGGGAGCGATGTGCATCCCGTAGAGGAAGAGCTCGTCGTCATCGATGCGGCAGTACGCCGCCTCGAGATTCGCACGTCGCGCGCGGAGGCTCTTCACTTCGGTGCCGTAGAGGACCATGCCCGCTTCGAGGCGCTCGTCGATGTCGTAGCGCTTGGCCGCCTTGGGATTGCGGCACACCAGGAGGTCCATCCCGGGGACTCCCTTGTCAACGCGCTTCTTCGCCATCGTCCGCCGGCTCTAGCACGGGCGCTACGGCCGTGCGAAGTTGCTCGAGCCAGTCGATCTCCGCGCGAAGGCGCTCGGCGGCCGATGCGTCTGGCCGTGTTCCGAGCGCCTGCAGCGCCTTGCGCCGCTCGGCGATCTCGCTGTCCCACTGCTCCGCCGCGCGTGCGGAGTCGTCGAGCGACCAGCCTTGGGCGGTGGCCCGAATCGGAACGCGTACGCGGGCGCCGGGCCGCGTCGCGTCGGGAACCGAGACTTCGAGCAGTAGGCGCGGCCAAGCCGGATCGATGTCGATCACGCAGGGAGCATCGCCCCACTCGAGCTTCGGGCGAAAGACCTCCGTCGCGAAGCCGTCGCGATCGACTTGGGCCCAGGCCAGGCACGTACGCTCGCGCTCGCGCATGGCCACGAGGACGTCGCGTCGGCCGTCGCGATCGAAGTCTGGCCTTTCTGCAGCTGAAAGCGAAACCCAGAGGCGCTCCGGCCACCGAACGTCCGGAGCCTCGAGCGTGAGCGCGACGCCGCGAGACGTGACGATGCGGACGAGGGACTCGGGGCCGCTGACGGCGTCAAACGCGACGTAGTTTTCTTCGTCGATGCGGCGGCCGACTTCGAAGCCGTTCCGCTCGAGCTCGCGAATGATGGCAGCAGTCTCTTCGCGAGGGTCGACGCCTACGCGGAGATAGTCCAGTGGATCTTGGACCGGCGGTTCTTGCTTGGCGCAGGCGATCAGAAGCAGACAGAAGACACCGAGGCAACGCACACCCCTACTGTACGTGCCCTACGTGAGAACGCGAGTCGCAAGGACGAGCGTGTGGATCGTGCCGACGCCTCCTTCTCGAAGGGCCTCGGAGGCTGCCGCGAGAGTCGCGCCAGTGGTGCGGACGTCGTCGACGAGCAGCACGCGCTCGGCGCCGCGGAGCTTCCTCGATGCGAACGCGCCGTCCACGTTTCGTCGACGCTCGTGGTGTGGAAGCTCCACTTGGCTCGGCGTGTGACGCACGCGGCGAAGCCCGTGAATCAACGCCGGCACGCCGAGCGCCCTGGCGACCGGCTTTGCCAACAGCGCCGCCTGGTCGTAGCCACGCGCGCGGCGGCGGCGCCAATGAAGCGGGACCGGAACCACGGCGTCGACCTTGCCGGCCCATTGGCGAGTGGCGCCTCGAGCCATTAGGGAGCCAAGCGCTCCACTGAGATCGCTGCGACCTTGGTACTTGTAGCGATGGATGGCGTCGGCAATGGGGCCGCCGTAGTGAAACATGGCGGTCGGGGTCGCAGCGTGCTCGAGGAGCGCATCGCAGGCGGCGCAAAAAATGCCGCGGGCCGGCTCATCGCAACCGGCGCATCGTCGCGGCGCGACGATCACAATAACGCTTTCGATCAGATCATGCATGCAGGGTTATCGGCAGTACCCGGATATCGTTGCGTGCGCCGCTACGCACCACGGGCCTAGGGCCGGGGGCAGCCGTTAGTGATCGTAGGGTTCGTTTCTCAAGATCGAAAAGGCGCGGTAGATCTGCTCGGCTAGGACTAGGCGAGCTAGGCGGTGCGGGAAGGTCATGGCAGAGAGCGAGAGGCGGAGATCCGCCTTTTTCGAGACCGCTTCGGGTAGTCCGTAGGCGCCGCCTACCAAAAAGACCATCGTCTGCACCGAATCGTTCTCGGCGCGGCCAATCCACTTCGCGAGCTCGTGGCTGCTCAGGGCGCGCCCGTCGACCTCGAGCGCCACCACGCGCGAGCGGTCGGGGATGTTACGGACGAGGCGGTCGCTGACCTCCGCCTCTTTGCCGTCCTTGAGCTCGATCTCCTCGAGCTTCGCGTAGCGCTCGATTCGACCGTAGTAATCGCCGAGGAGCGACCGCAAGCCGCGATCCTTGGCCTTGCCAACCGCGATGATTCGTACGCGCACGATGCGAAGGGCTTATGGAAAAGCGAAGCCCTCGTCGGCCTGCTGGCCCTCGAACTCGACCCGGTCGGCGTCGAGCCAGAGCCCCTCGAGGTCGTAGAAGCCGCGTGTGTCCTGATGGAAGATGTGCACCACGACATCGCCGAAATCGAGGAGAACCCAGTTGCCTTGAGGAAGCCCTTCGACCCCCGTGCAGCGCGTCCCGTGCTTCAGCTTCAGATCTTCTTCGATGCCGCGCGCGATCGCTGCGACCTGGCGGTCGCTTCGTCCGCTCATCACGACGACGTAGTCGGTGTAATCGACCTTCTCACGTACGTCGATGATCTCGATCCTGCTTGCTTTCTTGTCGAGCGCTGCCTCGGCGATCAGCAGTGCCAGCTCGCGGCCTGCTTTCGGATCGCTCGTCGAAGGGGGACTCGGATTCTTTAACTGTGCGCCTTGCGATTGTTTGGGCAAACTCTGCGTTCTCCTTACTGCCGGACTTGACCCTCTCCCTGGCCGACCCATTTCAGCGTGCACAGCTCGGCCAGACCCATCGGACCATAAGCATGAAGCTTCGTCGTCGAAATCCCGATCTCGGCGCCTAGGCCGAGCGCGAAACCATCGTTGAAACGCGTCGATGCGTTGTGCAAAACGAGGCTCGCATCGACCTCACGAAGGAACCGGTCCGCGTTGGCGCCATCCTCGGTGACGATCGCCTCGGTGTGGTTCGAGCCGTGCTTGGCGACGTGCTCGAGCGCACCGTCGAGGCCGTCGACGACACCGACGTTCAGAATCATGTCGAGGTGCTCGGTGTCCCAGTCTTCGTCCGACGCGCGCTTCACGCCGTCGAGATGCGCGGCAGCCCGCTCGTCCGCCCGGATTTCCACACCCTGAGAGCTCATCGCGGCACCGAGCTTCGGCAAGAACGACGGGGCGATGCTTTCGTCGACGAGCAGCGTCTCCATGGCGTTGCACACCCCGGGCCGCTGGACCTTCGCGTTCAACGCGATCTCCAATGCCATGTCCGGCTTGGCAGAGCGATCGACAAAGACGTGACACACACCTTTGTAGTGCTGGATGACGGGAACTTTCGCGTGCTCGGCGACGAACCGAATCAATCCTTCTCCACCTCTCGGGATGACCATGTCTACGATACCATCTAGGCCGATCATCACCAAAGTCGCTTGCCGATCCGTGGTTGGGAGGAGCGTGACCGCCTCCGGGGGCAAGCCTTCCGCGATCAGAGCCTCGGTAAAGATACCGGCGATCGCCGTGTTGCTGTGAAACGCCTCTTTCCCGCCGCGGAGAAGGACGGCGTTTCCGCTCTTGAGGCAGAGCGACGCTGCATCTGCCGTGACATTTGGCCGAGATTCGTAGATGATTCCAATGAGCCCGAGAGGTGCTCGCATCTTGGAAACCCGCAGGCCGTTCTCGAGGGTTCGCTCTTCGACGACGCTGCCAACCGGGTCAGGGAGAGATGCAACCTGTTCGACGCCATCGGCGACCCCGTCGAGGCGCTTGCGATCGAGCTCGAGCCGGTCGAGCATCGCCTTCGAGAGGCCCATCTCGGCGGCCGCAGCCAGATCCTTCGCGTTCGCTTCGAGCACGCGATCGCCGGCCACCCCACGCAAGGCGTCCGCCACCCGCCGGAGCACGGCGTTCTTCTTCTCGGTGCTCGCGGCCGAGAGGACACGCGAAGCCTCCTTGGCTCGCTCGGCTAGGCCCGTCACGAGCGCGGTCAGGTCATCACTCATAGCCCGTGACGGTAGCACCTTTTGCCCGAAGCGGGAGCCGCCCGTCAGCCGCTCTTTTTCGTCAGCACGATGTCGTCGCGATGCACGATTTCGTCGCCGAGGTGGTTGCCGACCCGCTCCGCGATCTGCTGGGTGTGCCCGCCGGCCAGGCGCTCGACGTCCGCGGCGTCATAGCGTGCAAGGCCCCGCGCGACCTCGACGCCGGCCTCGCTCACGATCGAAACCGCGTCACCGACGTTGAACGTTCCCGTGACGGAAACGACTCCGGCCGGCAAGAGGCTCGAGTTACGCTGCGCGAGCGCGCGGCACGCTCCCTCGTCGACGACGATGCGGCCCTGCGGCTTCAGTGTGTACATGATCCAGTGTTTCCGGCTCGGAAGCGGCGAGCCGTGCGGCAAGAGGAGCGTG
This sequence comes from Myxococcales bacterium, assembly GCA_024643985.1. GTDB lineage: Bacteria > Myxococcota_A > Polyangia > Polyangiales > Houyiibacteriaceae > SG8-38. The sequence goes on from JAHELW010000189.1 coordinate 4,377, forward strand.
CCCACGTCTTCACCACGTACGAGCCGGTCGAGAAAATCCTCCGACGCCGCCGGCCCAATCGCGACCGGAAGCCCGTGCAGCGTCGCGCGCCGCGCAGCCTCGACCTTGGACTGCATCCCTCCGAGACCCACGTCGTCCTCGGGCGGCCTGATGAAACGCTCGATTTCGTCGACATCCTGCACGAGCGAGATGCGGCGGTTTCGGTCGTCGAGCACGCCTTCGACGTCGCTCAGCATCACGAGAAGGTCGGCTCCGATCAGCGTGCAGACCATGGCCGCGAGCTGATCGTTGTCGCCGAAGCGCAGCTCGTCGATCGAGACGGTGTCGTTCTCGTTGATGATGGGAACGACGCCGAGCTTGAGCAGCTCGTCGATCGCTCGGCGCGCGTGGAGATAACGATCGCGATCGCTCACCGCATCGTGCGTGAGAAGCACCTGAGCGACGTGAATGCCGCGGGCTTCGAAGGCATCTTCATAGGCCCGCATGAGAAGCGATTGCCCGGTCGCGGCAGCCGCCTGCAGGATCGCGATCTTCTTCGGCCGCTCAGCGAGCTCGAGCCGCTCGCGTCCGACCGCGACCGCACCCGACGAGACCAGGACGACCTTGCGGCCAGCCCGCACCTGCGTGGCGAGCTGCTCGGCGACCTGGGCATACCTTCCCCCCTCGGCGCACAGCGCACGGCTGCCGATCTTGACGACGATGCGCTTGGTGTCACCGAGCGCCGCTCTGGTTCGGTCACCGGTCATGGTCAGCCCTTGAATCGCACCCGCGAGAGCGTCCCGCAACCACCGGGGCGAAAAAGGGGACACGGGCCCTTTCGCTGGTAGCATTGGGGGATGCTTGCGGCGGAGGTGGCGCGCTGGTTCGTGTGGCTGGTGGCTTTTGCTTGGGGCGCGGCGTGGGGAAGCTTCTTCAACGTCGCGATCCATCGCTGGCCGCGGGGCATGTCCGTCGTGACCCCGCCGAGCCACTGCCCTGAGTGCGGCGAGCCGATCCGAGCTTGGACCAACGTCCCGATCGCCGGTTGGCTGTTCCTGCGGGGCAAGGCGAGCTGCTGTGGCGCCCGGATCTCGATCCGCTACCCGCTGGTAGAGCTGCTTGGTGCCGTTCTGTGCGTTGCCATCGCCGAGCTCTGGGTCGTACGCGCACCGCCCGGCACGCTGCTGCTGCACGCGACGATCGAGACGCTGCTCTACTTCGTGTTCGGCGGCGGCCTCCTCATCGCGACGTTCGTCGACCTCGAGTGGATGGAGATCCCCGACGAGGTGAGCCTTCCATGCAC
>JAHELW010000190.1 GCA_024643985.1 Myxococcales bacterium
GCGTCGCGGCGTTGCACGCCGAGGCGCTGTCGGAGGGCCCGGTCGCCAAAGCTCTGGTTCTGGTGGACACGACGCCGCGCATGGAGGTCGCGGGCGTGACGCGCGTCCTCGAGTGGATGCTCGACGGACTCGACGGTTTCGACTCTCTCGAGGAGGCCGCCGACGCGATCGCCGCGTACCTGCCCCACCGGAAGCGCCGTACGGACCTCACTGGGCTCGCAAAGAACCTGCGCCTGAAACAAGACGGCCGCTACCACTGGCACTGGGACCCGGACATGATTCGCTCTTGGGATCCCAAAGACTGGAGCGACGCAAAGGCGGCCCAAGACGAGATCCAAGCCAGGCTCGATGCGGCGAAGGAGCTGACGCTTCCCGTATTGCTGATTCGCGGACGCTTGAGCGACGTGGTTTCCGAGGAGAACGCCCGGGAGCTCCTCGGCGCGGTGCCGCACGCCGAGTACGTCGACCTCGCCGATGCTGCCCACATGGTAGCGGGCGACCGAAACGACGCATTTACCGCGTCCGTGGCAGAGTTCATTCTCAGGCACTTCACGCCTGAAAAGAGAGAGCACAGACGATGAATGACCGACTGTTCGACATGCCCCTGCTCCCCCATCTCGTCATCGACGGCCTCAACCGGTACGACGAACGGCCTTTTCTCTTTCTCGGCGATGCGGTCGTCACCTATGCGGAGGTCCGCTCGCGAGCGAGCTGCTTCGCGCAGGCGTTGGAATCCAAAGGCATCACCAGGGGTTCGCGCACCGCGATCCTCTCTGCAAATCGCCCCGAGGTGCTCTACAACCTGTGTGCGAACTTGGTGATCGGCTCCTGCAGCACGCCGCTTCATCCGCTCGGCTCCGCGGAGGATCAGGCGTACGTCCTCGAGGACGCGGAGGTCGAAACCCTGGTTTACGACGCCGCGTACTTCGGGGAGCGTGCCGCCGAGCTCAAAGAGCGCGTCCCAGGCTTGAAGAATCTTCTCGGTTTCGGCCCGAGTGAAGCAGGCGACGATTTGAACGCGCTAGCTTCGACCTTCGAGGCTCAGCCGCTCCGGGCCCCCGACATCGCGCCAAACGACCTCAACACGATCGTCTATACCGGCGGCACGACGGGCCGTCCTAAAGGCGTTCGGCAGCCCTACCGTTCCGCGGCATACATGACGATGGTCCAGATGGCCGAGTGGGAGTGGCCCGAAGAGGTGCGCTTCCTGATCGCCACCCCACTCTCTCACGCTGCGGCGGCCTTCGTCGTCCCGACGCTTCAAAGCGGCGGTGCGTTCGTGGCACTTCAAGGCTTCACGCCCGATCTCTTTTTCGATGCGATCGAGACGCACCGAATCACCGCCACGTTCCTCGTGCCCGTGATGATTTATCCGCTTCTCGACCATCCGCGCGCGACGACCGCGGATCTTTCGAGCCTGGAGACGCTCTTCTACGGTGCATCGCCGATGAGCCCTGCCCGGCTGAGGGAGGGAGTCGAAAAGTGGGGGCAGATCTTCTTTCAGTGTTTCGGTCAATCCGAGGCGCCGATGGCGCTCACGCATCTCAGGAAGAACGAGCACGACCTCTCGAAGCCGGGGCGGTTCGCATCCTGCGGCCGGCCGAGCCCGTGGGTGCACCTGGCGCTCCTCGACGAGAACAACGAACCGGCTCCCGAAGGCGAAGCGGGAGAGATCTGCGTCCGAGCGCCGCTCGTGATGGAGGGGTACAACGGCCTACCCGAGCAAACGAAGGAGGCGTTCGCAGGAGGTTGGCTGCACACCGGCGACGTCGGCCGGTTCGACGATGAAGGCTACCTCTACATCGTCGACCGCAAGAAGGACATGATCGTCACCGGGGGCTTCAACGTCTTCCCGCGTGAGATCGAGGACGTGATCTCCGCGCACCCGGCCGTCGCGATGGTGGCCGTGGTCGGCGTGCCGGACGAGCGCTGGGGCGAAGCCGTGAAGGCCGTCGTCGTGCTGCGGCCCGGTCATGAACGCAGCGAAGCGCTGGCATCGGAGCTTCAAGCCGCGGTCAAAGAAGCCAAGGGCTCCGTGCAGTCGCCGAAGTCGGTGGACTTCGTGGCGCAGATCCCCCTTTCGCCTCTCGGCAAGCCGGACAAGAAGGCGCTGCGACAGCAGTTCTGGGGCGACCGGGAACGCAGCGTAAACTAAGCGCGAAGGGACCGGGTCGTCGTCTTCGCCAAAAGCGGCGTCATCAGCCGCGGGAAGTTGCGAAACAACCAGAGGATGACGCGGTTGCTCGTCGGGAACACGATCAGCTCGCGGTTCGCGCGGACGCCATCGAGGATCAGCTCCGCTGCGTGACGTGGGGAGATGGACCGAATCGGCAACGAGTCCATCTCTTCCTCGTAGTCGTAATCGCCGACCGCCTTCGCGGATTCGAAGAAACGCGAATCGACCAGGCCGGGCAGCACTGCGCTCACCTTGACCCCGTGGACCGCGGCCTCGATACGAAGAGAGCGAGAGAGCCCCACGACGGCGTGCTTGCTCATCGCGTATGCGGTCTGCATGGGAACGGGCATCACGCCCGCGGAAGAAGCGATGTTCACGATGTGACCGTTCCCCCGAGCAGCCATGATGTCGTAGGCGAGCTTGGTCCCATAGACGACGCCCCAGAGGTTGACGTCGATGATTCGTCGTAGGTCCTCGATGTCGATTTGCCTAAAGTCACCGACGAGCCCGATGCCGGCATTGTTGATGACGAGGTCGAGCCGAGCGTGCTCGTCGATTACCTGATCGAGCACGCGGCGAAAATCGCTCTCGCGGGTTACGTCGAGCTTTGCGCGGCGGATCTCGCCGTGTCCGGCAGCTTCCTCTTCGAGCACCCGGAGCTCGTCCTCCCGAACGTCGGTCGCATAGACCGTCGCACCTCGCTCGCACAGCGCTCCGCAGAGTGCCCGGCCAATACCGGAAGCTGCGCCCGTGACCAACGCGACTTTGCCGGAGAAATCACCCACGACATCCCTGACTGTCATCCGCGATGGACGCCGTCAAACGACCAACCGATCTCGTCCCCGCTCCTCCAGGAGTTGCGGTAGAGTTCCCCACGATGAAGAAAACCGCACTGATAACGGGCGCCGGCGGCGGCCTCGGCCACGCGATGGTGGAGCGCCTCGTCGCAAACGGGTGGAAGGTGTTTGCAGCCGATGTCTCCGAAGAGGTGCTCCGCTCATCGATGCATGATCCCGACGTCGTTCCCGTGATCATCGACGTGACCGACAACGGAAGCATCGAAAGCGCGTACGAGGTGATTTCGAGCCAAACCGATCGGCTGGATGCCATCGTGAACTTCGCAGGCGTGATGGGGGTTGGTTCCCTGACCGACATCCCCGAGGAGCGCCTGGCGCGAATCCTGGACATCAACGTGATGGGCACCTATCGGATCAACAAGAAGTTCTTCCCGCTCGTCGAAGCAGCCCAGGGCCGCATCGTCAACATGAGCTCCGAAACCGGTTGGCAGAGCGCAGCTCCTTTCAACGGCCCCTACGCGATGAGTAAGCATGCCATCGAGGCGTACTCGACCGCTCTGCGGCGCGAGCTTGCACTGCTGGGGGTGAAGGTGATCACGATTCAGCCGGGCGCTTTTCGAACGCACATGGTCGCTGGCATCGAAGAGGCCTTCACGGCGGCTGAGGCCGAAACGCCGAAGTTCGCATCCGTCTTGAAGAAGCTCAAAGCGCTAGCCGGGAAGGAGATCCAGTCGGCCCGCGATCCCGACATCCTGGCACAAGTCATCGAGGGCGCGCTGACGGCCAAACACCCGAAGCCGGTCTACTCCGTGAAGCCGGACAGGCTGAGGTCGACCATCGAGCGGCTTCCACTGCGCGCCTCTGACCGCCTCTACTTGGCATTGCTGAGGCGCGCGCGGAAGGGCTGAGGCGCTAGTCCTCGCAGACCTTGAGCGTCACGCGCTCCACATTGCCGTCCACCAACCTCGCTTGGCAGCAGAGGCGTACTCTGTCTGGCGTATCGCCGAACATCTCGAGCACCTCGCGCTCGTACGAGTCGGCGACGGAGAGCGCTGCGCGTCCCTCGAGGACCTCGACACGACAGGTCCCACAGGTCGCTGCCCGGCACGAGTAGGGCACTTCCGCCCCCGGATTGAAGTCCGTGATGTCCATGATTGCCTCGCCCGGGCGGGCGTCGACCTCGAAGCCGGCGGGCTCGAAACGTACGCGGATCGTGCTCATGCGCGGATCTGAATTGGGATCTTGGTGAAGCCGCGGGTGAACGCCGAGTGCCTGCGCTCCGCGTTCTCCCAGTCGATTTCGAACCGATCGCCGATGCGGGTGCCCATCTCCTCGAAGTAGATGCGCACCATCATGCGCGCCACGTGCGCGCCGATGCAGAAGTGAGGCCCTTGTGCAAACGATAGGTGCCGGTCGATTTCCCGGTGGATGTTCAGCTCGTCTGCGTCGTCGCCCCAGTGCCGAGGGTCCCGATTGCCGGATGCGTATAGGTTGTGGACCTTGCTTCCCGCCGGGATCGTGACCCCGTGAAGCTCGACGTCCTGTGTCGTCGTGCGGGACAGCCCTTGGACGACGGATTCGATCCGAAGAAACTCCTCGATCGCGTTCGGGATCAGCAAGGGATGGGCGAGAAGCTCCCGGTGCTGATCGGGATACTCATGCAAAAACTTCATCGAGTTGCCGATGAGGTTGGTCGTCGTGTCATTGCCACCTGCAATCATGACGAAGCAAAAGCCGAGGATGTCCCAGTCCGTCAACGTGTCGCCGTCTACTTCCGCCTGGGTGAGCTTCGTGATCATGTCGTCGGTCGGCTCCGCGCGGCGAGCCTGACACATCGTCGTGAAGTAGGTCATGAGCCCTTGCACCGCGTCGATGGCCTTTTGTACGTCCAGGGTGAAGTCCGCCGAGGCCGACGTGATCGCATCGGACCACGGGTCGAACTTCTCCCGGTCTTCGGGAGGAACTCCAAGAATGTTCGCCACGACCATCGTCGGCAGCGGCGACGCGATTGCGGAAACCAAATCGACCACCTCGCCGTCGGCCGACTTCCGCTTCATGGCCTCGACGTGATCGACCACGAAAGTCCGAATCGTGGGCTCGAGCTCCTTGACCGTGTCCGGCGTGAACGCCTTGGTGATGAGCCGCCGAAGTCGCGTGTGGTCGGGCGGATCCATCATGATGAAAGTAGGCGGGAGCCCGAGCTGACTGATCTCGTCTTTGACCGGCGTCAGACCCTGAGCGGACGAAAACACTTGGGGCTTGCGGAGCGCACGAAAGATATCGTCGTATCGCGACAACGCGTAGAAGCCCATGCGTTCGTTGAGGTAGACCGGGTGCTCGTCCCGAAGCCGCGCATAGAATGGGTAGGGATTCGCGATCAGCTCCGGATTGAAGGGGTCGTAGATCGGGTCGTAGTCGATCTCGGCTTGCTGTGTTTCGATCGCTTCCATGCTCTCAGGTCCCCTTCTCACCCGACGTGCGGGTCAGATTAAACGAAACCGGCGCTAGCACAAACCAGCGCCGGTTTTCATCTCGTTTGCAGTGGCTCGGCCTACATCATGGTGCCGCCTGCGCCGCCGGAGCCGCCTGCGCCGCCGGAGCCGCCGGCGCCGCCCGCGCCGCCGGAGCCGCCGGAGCCGCCGGAGCCGCCTGCGCCTTCACAGC
>JAHELW010000033.1 GCA_024643985.1 Myxococcales bacterium
GGGACCAACTGACCGCCGAAGGCGTCCGAGTGGGTCGGATATAACTAAACCAAACCACGCCCCCAATCCGGCAACCACCAAGCACCGCATCCCGGGTTTTCGCGGTGTGGGTTGTAAGTGGTTGGAATCAGGGGGTTTGGGAGGGGGGAGAATGTCCCCTGCGTTCTTTGCGGCCGTCTAGGAAGCCTTCGATCAGGATGAGGGCGACGCCGATCGTGATCCAGGCGTCGGCGACGTTGAAGGTCGGATACGCCCAGCGGTCGTTGAGGTGGAATCGGATGAAATCCACGACGTATCCGAAGCGCACGCGATCGACGAAGTTGCCGATCGCGCCTGCGACGATCAGGGGAACGCTGATGGCGAACAGCCGGCCGCCCCGCCCGGTGATGAACATCCACATCAGCAGCACGGCGGCGCCTGCGGCAGCGATGTAGAAAACCCCCTTGCGGACCGCGGACGGCATGTCGCGCATGAATCCGAACGCAGCGCCGCAGTTCTCGGCATAGCGGAGCTCGAGGTACCGCTCGACCAAGACGACGGGCGGACGCTGGGCCCGCTGCGGCATGATTCGCCCGTACTCGTCAGCCGTGCAGACCGACGTCGGGCCGAGGGTCGCCGGCTGAGAAAGCCGCTCGAGCGCCCAATGCTTGCTTCCGAGGTCGATCGCCGTGAGCAACGCGACGGCGAGGAGGCAGAAAACGATGGCCTTGGGGGTGCGGGGCGTGCGTGACACGGCGGCGGACCATAACAGTTGGCTCGATCCGGTCAAACCGCACCGGGCGCTCGTGCTCTACATGTCCATCGGCCCGTGCGGCAGGCGGCGCCCTTCCCGCAAATGACGGACTGCATTGATTCCCCACCGCGTGAGGAAGTAGACGGGAAGCGCCACCACGATGCCGCACAGCAGACCGCCGACCCAGAGCTCTGCCCCGGTGCTCGCGAGTAGGCGCCCCGCATCGGCCCAAAACTCCGCCTCCAAGAGACGCTCGAGGCCGTCGCTTTTCAGCGAGCGTCCCGTATCACCGAGCCATTGTTTGATCGTGGCTTGAGTGACCTCTTTTTCGGGATGCAGCACCGCGGCGCCTACCTTCCACGTCGTGTAGTAGAGCGGAACCGCGGTGAACGGATTGCTGATGAACAGGATCGGAATGCCCGAGATTTTGTTCGCCCTCAGCAGCGCGGCGACGGGGATGTAGATCACGATCTGGAGCCCGAGCGTCGGCGTGAAGGCGATGAGCGCCCCGATGAAGACCCCCCAGGCGATTCGGTGAGGCGTATCGTCCAGGTGCAAGATGTTGTGGACGATGATCTGTCGAAGTCGGCGCCAAAGGTCTCGGACGTTCATTCGGTCTCACCCCACGCGCCGCCCCCAGGCGTCTCGACACGCAGGACGTCTCCCTCCGTCACGTCGACCGTCACGCGGTTCCCCATCGGTTTCCCATTCAAAAGGTTCATGCCCGGCGCCCCTCGGCCGCCGCCGCGCATACCATACGGGGCGGTGTGGCGCCGCTCGGAAACCACGGAGACCCGCATGGGAGAGAGGAATTCCAGCTCTCGAACCAAGCCGTCGCCCCCCGGCCGGGCACCCTCGCCCCCCGAGCCCGGGCGGAGCGAAAAGCGCCGAACCCGGATCGGAAAGCGGGTCTCGAGAATCTCGGGGTCGGTGCATTTCGAGTTGGTCATGTGGGTGTGGACGGCGGAAGCGCCCCGGTGGGTCGCCGTCGCACCAGAACCGCCGCCGAGCGTTTCGTAGTACGCGCGGTGCTCGTCACCGAACGTCACGTTGTTCATGGTTCCTTGGCTCGCCGCGGCCACCCCCAGCGCGCCGAGCAAGACGTCGACGATGCGCTGAGAGGTCTCGACGTTTCCGGCGGCGACGGCGCGGTCGGGCTCCGGATCGAGAATGGAGCCCGGCGGAACTTTCACGGTGACCGGCCGCAGGCACCCGCTGTTCAGCGGAATCGGTTTGCCGACGAGGACGCGCAGCACATAGAGCACCGCGGCCATGGTCACCGCTCGCGGGGCGTTGAGATTCGTGTCGACGGCCGCATCGGTGCCGGAGAAGTCGATCTGCATCGTTTCCCCGCTCACCTCGACTGAGACCGCCAGTCGGGTGCCGTCATCCAGCCGGTCCTCGAAGCGGTGGCTGCCGTCCGGCAGCGCGGCGATCGCGCGGGCGGTGAGCTCGGCGGCGTTGTCCTGGATGTGCTGCATGTAGGCGGTCACGACGTCCAGCCCGTAGCGCCCGAGCAGGTCGTCGAGAAGCTGCATGCCTTTTTCGTTTGCGGCGATCTGTGCCTGGATGTCCGCGAGATTCTCCGCCGGATTTCGTGCGGGATACGGGCCCGCCGTGAGAACCGCTCGGAGTGTCTGCTCCGCAAACGCACCTCGGTCGACGATCTTCAGGCTTCGAAGGACCACGCCCTCTTCGGCGAGATTCTGGGAGAACGGTGGCATGGATCCCGGAGTCAGCCCCCCGACGTCCGCGTGGTGGCCGCGGGAAGCCACGACGAAGCGCAGCGCGCCGCCCGCGTCGTGCACGGGCGTCACGACGGTGATGTCGGGAAGATGCGAGCCGCCCGCCGCGGGATCGTTCGTCGCGAACACGTCGCCTGGGCGAATGGTGGAATGCGCCTCGAGCACGGCTCGAACCGATTCGCCCATCGCGCCGAGATGCACGGGGATGTGGGGCGCATTGGCGACGAGCCCTCCCTCGGAATCGAAAACCGCGCACGAGAAGTCGAGGCGATCCCGAATGTTGGTGCTCATCGCGGTCCGCTGAAGGACGACACCCATTTGCTCCGCGATCGACTTGAACTGGTTGTTGAAGACCTCGAGGAGCACGGGGTCGACGCGGGTGTCGGCTGCCTCTCGATTGGGCCGCGCCTCGGTGTCGCGCACCAGCAGGTAGTCGCGAGCGTCACGCACCGCGCTGAAGCCGCGATCCACGACCACCGTGCCGGTCGCGTCGAGGATGAGCGCGGGGCCCGGAATCTCGACATCGATGGGCACGTTCTCGCGAAGATAGACCGGCGCCTCCGACGAGCTTCCGAACGACCAGAGCATCGTATCCCTCTCGGGTCGGCCGGTACCGGCGGTCACCTCGGGGAGCTCGGGTCGCGCGCCGCGAAGCTCTACCGAGACGCGTAGGGTCGCAGCTTCGATCCGGTGCCCAGGCCGCGCATAGCCGAATTCCCGGCGGTGGACGGTCTCGAACGCCGCGCGCATCGCATCGGGGGCGCCATGATCGACGTCGAGCGCCGTTTCGGTTCCGGCGTATCGAAGCGCCACCCGTCTTCGTACGCGCCACTTCGCGCCGTCGCCGGCGTCCCGTTCGAGCGCGGCGCGCCCTGCCCGCTCGAGATCGACGAAGTGCTCGCGCCAACCTCCCGGAAGCGAGTCGGAGAGCTGCACGCGTCCCGCATCGCGCTCTCCGTGCCACTCGAAGCTCGCCACGCCCATGCCGAACGCCGAGAGCGCCCCCGCGTAAGGATGAAATATGAGCTCGCGAATCCCGAGACGCCTCGCGATGAGGCACGCGTACTGCCCGCCCGCGCCCCCGAACACCACCATGCCGTGGGTGCGAACGTCGTGGCCTCGGCCGACCGAAACCTTTTGAATCGCGGCCGCCATGTTTTCGACGGCAACGCGAAGAAAACCGTCGGCCACCTCGTCGAGCCCTCTCGTAACCCCGAGCCGCTCGAGCTCGGACGCGATCTCGGCGAGCTTCATCCCCACCGGCGCCGGATCGAGCTCGAACGGAAAGCGGTCGTCGTCGATCCTGCCGAGATGGAGCGAAACATCGGTGAGCGCGAGGTCCAACGCCCCGGGTCTGCCGTAGCAAAGCGGCCCCGGCTCCGCCCCGGCGCTTCGCGGTCCGACGGTCATTCGCTTGCCTTCGAGCGCACAAATCGAGCCGCCTCCCGCGGCGACGGTGTGCAGCTCGATCATGGGCGCTCGAATTCGGACTCCGCCGATTTGGTTTTCGAATACGCGCGTGACCCCGCCGGCGTAGCGAGACACGTCGGTCGAGGTGCCGCCCATGTCGAACCCGATCGCTTCGGCCAAGCCCCGCTCCTCGGCGACGATGCCAGTCGCGACGACGCCGGCCGCAGGGCCCGACAGCACTGCGTTTCGGCCGATGAAGCCAGCGGCGTCGACCAGCCCTCCGTTGCTTTGCATCATTCGCAGTCGGCCGACGCCGAGCTCTTTTTCGAGCTCTTCCATGTACTGAATGAGAAGCGGCGTCAGATACGCGTTGGCCGCCGTCGTGTCCGTGCGTCCGAGCAGCCCGAGCTCGTTCGACACCTCGTGCGATAGAGAGATGTGGTCGAAGCCCAGCTCGCGCGCGATTTCTTCGACGACCTGCTCGAGCCTTCCGTCGCGGTAGGCGTGAATCAACGACACCGCGACCGACTCGGCTCCGCGCGCCCGCGCTTCGCGTAGCGCGCGTCGCACTGCCCTGCGATCGACCGGCTCGAGCACGCCGCCATCCGCCGCAGCCCGCGCCCGGGTTTCGACGACGATTTGCGGGAGCGGTTCCGGTCGCTCGATGACGAGCGCGAAGAGGTCGGGGCGCGTCTGATCCCCGATCCGCGTCAGGTCGCCGAGCCCCTCGTTCGCCACGAGGACGCAAGGACAGCCCCGCCGTTCCAGAAGCGCATTGGTCGCAAGCGTGGTCCCCATTCGGACTTCGGTCGGCGGGATCGGCGCTTCTCGCGTGAGCCCGAGCAGGGCCCGAGTCCCCTCGATGGGCGCCCGATCCGACGACAGCACCTTGGTGACCCGCAGGGCCCCCGTGCGTCGGTCCCTGTGGATGCAGTCCGTGAAGGTGCCCCCACGGTCGATCCAGAGCTGGTGCCTGGGGGCGCGGTCTGCCATGAAGGCTTGCATCGAAGCACGGCCGCGGATCCGGTCAAGAGCGCCCGACAGATCTTCGCTTTTCCGTGCGGAGGTCGCCCAAACAGCCTACAACGATGGGAGAAATGGCCAATTCACCGCCCGATCGGCTGCAACTTTCTGGTTTTCAAACGAGTTTCGTGGACTTATACAGGCCAGCGAGTCAAGGAACATAGGACGATGGACACGGAAGAATTTACTGTCTCGTCCGTGATACCCGCGAGCCCAAACCGTATATATTCCGCGTGGATGGACGAGCGCCACCACAGTGCTTTCACGGGAGCACGGGCTACGGTGGACCCCTGGGTAGGCGGCCGAGTCGTTGCGCACGACGGGCTCGTCGACGCGACCCATGTCTATCTCGTGACGGGCAGCCGCATCGCGATGACGTGGCGGACCCGGGATTTTCCAAAGGGTGCGAGCGACTCCCAGGTGGATATCACCTTTGAGCCCGTCGCCGGAGGCACCAAGGTCGAGGTGACTCACACCAAGATCCCGGCCGGGCTCGGCAAAGCCTGCGAAAAGATTTGGAAGACGCTCTATCTCGGGCCGATGAAGACCTACTTCGAGAAACCCGGCGCGATGAAGGCCGCCTATGCCGCCGCAAAGAAGGCGGGCCACCTTCCCCTTTCCGGGATCAAGGCGAGCCGGCCGCAGCCGCGCCGTCCTCTCGTCCCTGCCCCCCAGCTGTCCGAAGACGACGAGCCCCTCGAGGAGGAGGAGGACAAGCCCAAGAAACCCCGCAGGCGGGTCGAGGCCAAGGCGATCGACCTCCGCGAGCTCGCGCTTGCTCAGGCCGCAGCGCGCAAGGAGGCGGCACGCAAGAAGGCCGAGACCAAGAAGAAGGCCGAAGCGGCACGCCGGGCAGCCGAAGCGGCACGGAAGAAGGCCGAGGCCAAGAAAAAGGCCGAGCAGCTCCGCCTGAAAAAGGCAGAGGCGAGGCGAAAAGCCGCCGAGAAACGAGAAGCTGCCCTCGAAAAGAAGCGGGCTGCTGCGGCAAAGAAGGCCGCGATGAAGAAGAAGGCGGCGGCCAAAAAGAAGGCGGCTGCGAAGAAGAAGGCCGAGCTCGCCCGAAAGAAGGCGGCTAAGAAGAAAAAGGCCGAGCTGGCCCGTAAGAAGTCCGCCGCCAAGAAGAAGGCAGCGGCCAAGAAGCGCGCCGCCGCCAAGAAGAAGGCCGCGCGGAAGCGCACGACGAAGAAACGAGCCGCACCGAAGAGGCGCGCGCCGGCCAAGAAGCGCACGACGAAGAAGCGCGCGGCTCCGAAGAAGCGAACAACGAAAAAGCGCGCGGCCCCGAAGAAGCGCACGACAAAGAAGCGCACGACGAAGAAGCGCGCGGCTCCGAAAAAGCGCACGGCTCCGAAAAAGCGCACGGCTCCGAAGAAGAAACGGGGCACCAAGAAGCGCGCGCCGGCCAAGAGGCGAGCCGCCACGAAGCGTGTCACGAAGAAGCGCACGACGAAGAAGAAGGCCGCCTCGAAGAAGACCAAGCGCCGCCGCCGCTGACGCGTCCCTCGAGCGCTAGTCGAGCGGCGACTCCGCTTGCCGCCTCAGGCCATCGAAGAGCGACGCAAGCGCGCGGTGCTCCTCGGCACGCTCGATGATGCTGACCTCCTCGAGCGATTCGGCGCGATCGCCGCAGGCCTCGAGCCATAGCTGCATCGCCTCGGGCGCCCCAATCAGACCGAGGCTTCGGCCGGGCAGCGCGATCGCCGCCGCAGACGCTTTCGTCTCCCGAAGCGCGTCGGCGATCAGGTCGCACGCGCCCTTGGCGACCTCTCGGTCGAAGGACCTGCTCGACCCCAGCCCAAAGAGCAAGAGGCCATCCGCTTTGAGCTTCGGAGGCGCCGCAACCAGCGATTTTTCTCCGAAACCACCGTCGAGGTAGCCCGCCATCAGCTTCCGCGAGAGCGCACCGCACAGGCGCCAGTCGATGAATCCGGCCACGCCCTGAAGCGGTCGCTCGTCGGAAAAAAAGGGTAGCACGACGACGTCCGCTTGGAGCGCATCGAGGCTTTGAAGAGACGCGGTCACGAAGTCGTACTGAATCATGACTTCCCGAGCTCGGTCGCGATGCGATCCAACACACCGTTCACGAACGATCCGCTCCCTTCGGAGCCAAAGCGCTTTGCCAGCTCGACCGCCTCGTTCAGCGTCACGCGCTTCGGGATGTCGTTCATTCGTCGAAGCTCGACGATCGCGACTCGAAGCACGTTCCGATCGACGATCGGCATGCGTTCGAGGCGCCAATGGTGGCTCGATGCTCGGATGAACCCGTCGACTTCGTCGCGACTTTCGGCGTACGCGCGCACGATGTCGTTCGCGAACGCTTGCTCCTCGGACGACTCGTGCTCGGCGAGGTGGCCCCAGTAGTGCTTGATCGCCTGGGTCTCGCTCGAACCCGAGACGTCCATGAAGTACAGGATGCGTAGGGCGGCCTCACGGCCTTTTCGTCGTGATCCCATCGTCGGCCAGCTTACGGTCGAACAGAGCCATTTCGATTGCAGTGAGGGCGGCGTCGCGCCCCTTGTTGCCATGCGCGCCACCCGCGCGATCGAATGCTTGGGCATCGTCGTCCGTGGTCAAGACCCCGAATACGATGGGCACTCCGGTGTCGAGCGCCGCTTGCGCGAGCCCGAGCGCGGTGCCCTGAGAGACGTATTCGAAGTGCGGTGTGCCTCCTCGAATGACCGCGCCAAGTGCGACGACGGCATCGAATCGTTTGCTGCCGGCCAGCTGCCGGGCCGCGTACGGGAGCTCCCAGGCTCCGGGAACCTCGACGACGTAAAGCGCTTCGTCTGCCACCCCGTGCTCGGCGAAGCATGCTTTTGCCCCGTCGAGCAGCTTGCGGACGACGGCGTGATTGAAACGCGACCATACGATCGCGAAGCGCGCGTTCGCCGGCGCAACGACCTCGGTGAGCGGCGGGTTTGGGTCCTCGCTCACGAGGCCTCCTCGCGTGACGGTGCGCTGGCCGGCTCGAGCTTCCCGCCGGGGGACACCCTGAGCTGGTCGACCACCGCGAGCCCGTATGCGTCGAGGCTGGGCATGCGTCGCGGCCGGTTGGTCATGAGCCGAAGCTCGCGTAGGCCGAGGTCCGAGAGGACTTGGGCGCCGAAGCCGTACTCGCGAAGCACGACCCCCGGCTCCTCGGGAGGCCGCGGGATTGGCTCCCCGAGGTAGAAGGCGACATCCGTCTCGGGGTCGGGATGACCGGGCAGAAAGAGAATCACGCCGTTTCCTTCTCGCTCGATTGCCGCAACGCAGTCGGCGATGTGGACACGCGGGCCCATTCGCACTTGGAATGCGTCCCCGAGGACGCTGCCGCGATGTACGCGCACCATCGTCGGTGCCGCCGTGATCTCTCCGTAGCTGAGCGCCATGAACTGTTGATGGTCGTCGACTTGGACCTGGTAGACCGAGGCCATCCAAGTACGTCCGGTGGGCATGGTGACCGGCGACTGCCGGATTCGAGTCACGAGCCGCTCGCGTGCGAGGCGATACTGGATCAGGTCGGCAATCGTGAGGAGCCGAAGGCCGTGCGCTTTGGAGAAGGCGACGAGATCGGGGTATCGCGCCATCGTTCCGTCGTCCTTCATGATCTCGCAAATGACGCTCGCGGGCTTCAGGCCCGCAAGGCGGGCCAGGTCGACGGAGCCTTCGGTGTGGCCGGTCCGCTGGAGGACGCCGCCGGAAACGGCCTTGAGGGGAAACACGTGGCCCGGGCTCACCAGATCCCTCGGCTCCGCCTCGTCCGCAACTGCCGTCAGAATCGTGTGCGCTCGGTCCGCGGCGCTGATCCCGGTCGTAACGCCTTGGCGCGCCTCGATCGAGACGGTGAATGCCGTCGACCGGACCGACCGGTTGTCGTCGACCATCATGGGCAAGTCGAGCTGCCGGATGCGGTCCTCGGTGAGACTGAGGCAGATCAGGCCGCGCGCATGGCGCGCCATGAAGTTGATCGTCTCGGCGTTGGCCTTTTCGGCCGCCATGCAAACGTCGCCTTCATTTTCGCGGTCTTCATCGTCGACGAGAACCACCATCTTGCCTCGACGGATGTCATCCAGCGCCGCGACGACCCGCTCGATCGCGCTCGTCATATTGCGGCCACCATGACGCGAAAGCGCCTGCGATTCCAGCACACGCTGCAAATCCTCAGTCGGCCGGCGCGTCGACGCCGGGCTTGCCCATCAGGCTCGCGACGTACTTCGCGAGAATGTCGACCTCCAGGTTGACTCGGGTGCCTGGCACCATCTCCCCGAAGGTCGTCTCGTCGAGCGTATACGGGACGAGCATCACGTCGAAGTGCCTCCCTGTCACGGTGTTCACTGTGAGGCTGACGCCACTCACGGCAATCGATCCCTTCGGCGCGAGGAAAGGTGCAAGGGGTTTCGGGACGTCGAAGCTGGCGCGAACGTAGTCGCCTGCCGGCGCCTTGTCGACGAGCGTCCCGACCCCGTCGATGTGTCCGGTGACGAGATGACCTCCCAGGCGGTCGCCGAGCTCGAGCGCTCGTTCGAGGTGAACGCGGCCACCAACCTGCATGTCGCCGAGATTGGTCTTGTCGAGCGTCTCGAGAGAGGCATCTGCATCGAAATGGCTCTCTGAAAACGACTTCACCGTCAGGCAAGTGCCATTGACGGCGATCGACTCACCGAGCTCGTATGGATGAAGCGCGCACTGGATTCGAATCGAAAGCCCATCGTCGCGCCGCTCGAGCGATTCGATGGTGCCGACCTGCTCTATCAGTCCTGTGAACATCTATTGCGTCCTCTCGAAGTCACCCGTGATCAGCAAGTCCGGTCCCAGCGCGCACACCTCCGTGCGCACCAAGCGCCAGGCGTGCTCGATGGAGTCGACCCCCGAGCCCGCGGCCAGCGACATGGCGCCCGCATCGCCGACGATGCGCGGCGCCACGAAAATCGCCGCACGGTCGGCCAGACCGAGATCGAGAAACGTGCCGTGAACGTGGGCGCCTCCTTCGACGAGGAGCCGCACGATCCCGCGCTCGCCGAGGGCGCGAAGCACCGCGCTCGCGTCGACGCCCCGCGCGTGCCGGGGGACGGCGATCAATTCTGCGCCGGCTCGTTCGAGCGCGGCGGCGCGCTCCCGTTCCGCATCGTCCGCACAGAAGATGAGCGTGCCCGCTTTCGACGCGTCGCCGAGGATAGCGGCCGTGGGGGGCGTCTTCAGGTCGGCGTCGAGGACCACGCGGAGGGGATCTTCGCCTCCGACGTGCCGCACGGTGAGCGCAGGGTCGTCTGCGAGCACCGTCCCGACCCCGACGAGAATCGCGTCGGCTTCGTCCCTCAGCCGGTGCGCTTCCGTTCGCGCGGCCTCTCCGGTGATCCACTTGGAGTCGCCCGTCCTCGTGGCGATTTTCCCATCGAGCGTGACCGCGGCTTTCAGCGTCACGTGAGGCAGCCCCGTTCGAATGTGTTTGGCAAAGTCGGCGACCAGCGCGGTGCACTCCGCTTCCATCAACCCGACTTCGACCTCGATCCCCGCCTGCTCGAGGCGGTCGATCGCGCCGGGCACGTGAGGCGCGGGGTCGCGGCAGCCAATGACGACGCGTCGAGCTCCCGCCTCGATGATGGCTTCGGTGCACGGGCCGGTGCGCCCGTGATGGTTGCAGGGCTCGAGCGTGACGAGAAGCGTCGCCCCCTTGCTTCGCGGCCCGGCTTTGCGAAGCGCGTCGACCTCCGCGTGCGCCTCACCGGCCTTCGCGTGATGGCCGAGCGCGATGAGCTCCCCGTCGCGAACGAGCGCGGCGCCGACGCGCGGGTTCGGGCTCGGCCGGCCGCGCTTGGCTTCCACGATCGCCTGCGCCATGACCTCGCGTTCGAGCTCAGACCACATCTGAGCTCTTCAGCCGGCTGAGCTCGTCGAGGAACTCGTCTACGTCCTGGAAGTCCCGATACACGCTCGCGAAACGGACGTAGGCAACCGGGTCCAAGTCGCGCAGCTCGTGAAGGACGTGCTCGCCGAGCCGCGCCGAGCTCACTTCCTGCTCGCCGGTGTCGACGAGCCAGCGCTCGACCTGATGGAGCAAGCGCTCGAGGGCCTCCGCCGAAACCGGGCGCTTCACGCACGCGCGACGAAGACCCGCGTGAAGCTTGTCGCGGTCGTAGGGCTGCCGCCGCCCGTCGTTCTTGACGATCAGCGGTAGCGTCTGCTCGACGCGTTCGTACGTCGTGTACCGCCTTCCGCAGTGCTCGCACTCCCGGCGTCGGCGGGTCACCTCGCCCGCTTGAGACAGGCGCGAGTCGATCACCCGGTTTTCGAGCGTTCCGCAATAGGGGCACCGCATAGGTGCGCAGAAGCTAGCGCCGGCGGGGAGCCCCGGCAACGACAAGCAGCCGAGGCTCAGCTTCGCACGAGCCGAACGACCGATTCCAAGTGCGCGGTCTGAGGAAACATGTCGAAGGCGATCATGTGATCGATGCGATAGCCGCTTCTCGTGACGAGCTCGAGATCGCGACCCAGGGTCGCCGTGTCGCACGAGACGTAGACCACGCGCTTGGGGCCGGGGAGCAAACCGCTCTTTTCGAAGAGCGTGCGAGCACCCTGCCGCGGCGGGTCCAAGACGACCACGTCGTAGGATCCCCTCGGTGGATCGTTGGCGTCGCCCGCCGTGACGCGCGCTCCGAGCTTCCGGCGGGCGAGATTCGCACGGCACGCCTCGACGGCCGCGCGGTCCTGCTCTACCGCGACCAACCGTGAAGGCGCTTCTGCAGCAAGGGGCACGGTGAAGTTGCCCGCGCCGCAGTGAAGCTCGAGGACGCTCGCGCCGCGCGGCTCCGCGAGCTTCACGACGGTTTCGATCAGCGCTTCATTGACCGCGTCGTTTGCTTGTGAAAACCCGCCCGCGGGGAGCACCATGGTCTCGGCGCCGGACCGAAGCGTGAGCTCGGTCTCGCCCCAGCGCGCCGGAGCAACCTCTTCGCCAGCGCGAAGCGCCACCCCGACGACGGGCCCGCTGCGCGCCAGCTCGGCGCAGGACTCGAACACCGCAGGCGGCTGTGCGTCGCGCGTCGAAAGTCCGACGACTACGTGGCCAGGCGAAGCGAGCTCCAGCTGAATTTGACCCTCCCCGCGGAGTGCACCGCCAAGGTGTAGTCGCGCCTCCGTCCACGCGGCGGCGAGTGGCGGCGCGAGTATCATGCAGCTCTCGATGTCCACCACGCGCCGCGTGTGGAGTCGACGGTAGCCGAAACGACCCCGGTCCCAAGCGAGGCGCGCCCGCCGCCGATACCCCGAGCCTAGGGGCGACGGAACCCATCGCGCCAAGGTGGTGTCTGCGCCCGGCAGGTCGCGGCATGCTTCGCGAAGGAAGCCGAGCTTGATCTCGCGCTGCAGGGCGGGCGCCGCGATCATCAATGGGCAGCCACCGCATCGCGAGGCTTCGGGACATGGGGGCGCCACCCTACCGCTCGCGGTCTCCAAAACGCCCAGCAAACGGCCTCGGCGCGCCCCGCGCTTTCGCTGCGTGACCAAGATCTCGACGCGCTCTCCGGGAAGCGCGCCCGGGACCAGCACGACGCCGCGGTCGGTCTCGACGACCGCATCACCGCCCCGTCCAATCGCGCGAACGACCCCCTCGAGCCGCAGGTCAGTCGACATCCGCGCTGGCGAACAGCTGAGTCGGCATTCCGCGCTCGAACAGGAATCGGAAGTCGCCGCTGAGAATCGCGCGCCGCTCGTCCGGCTCCTGCCGATCTACGAGGACGACGTCGGTGAAAACCGCGGAAGTCTCTTCCGTGGCGTTGTCGAGCCAAGGAACGAAAAGCTCTTCGAAGCGAATCGTGCCAGAGGCCGACCCGTACACGACGGGGATGCGTGAGACCCCGGGGCACGTCGCATTCAGGTAGAACGTCATCTCGACCGGAGCCTCGAGACCTCCAAGCTCGATGTCGGTGCCAAGCAACGATTCTTTGACCAGCTCCGGGTCGCGAATGAAGACCGAGATCCCATCGCTGTAGCTCTTGAAGTCACTCCCGCGCTGCACGACGATGTCGATGATCTCGACCGACGTGCTCGGCTGCATTGCGAAGAAGCTCGGATTGAGCTCGAAGGGCGCTCCTTCGAGCCCGCAGTCCGGCGCCCAGACTTGACCGACGGCGTTGCCCTCCCCGCTGCCTTTTGCGCATCCGAACGCGAGCAGCAGGACCAGGAAACACGCGCCGAATCTAAGCGATGAAGCCGCCACCGATCACCTCGTCCCCTCGGTATACCACCGCCGCCTGGCCGGGCGTAATCGCTCGCTGCGGCTCGTCGAAGCGCACCTCGAAGCCGGCTTCGTTCGGGATGATGTCCGCGCGTGCGCCCCCGTGCCGGTAGCGAATCCGGACCTCGCCTTGAAAGGCCCGCGCGGGCGGGCCGCCGATCCAATGCGCGTCGGTCGCGGTGAGATGCCGGTCGTAGAGCTCCGCTTCGTCGCCGACGACGACCTCGGCGGTCTCGGGCACGATCCGCAGCACATAGCGCGCGCCACCACCGCCGAGCCCGAGGCCTTTTCGCTGCCCGCGGGTGAAGTTGGCGACGCCTTCGTGGCCGCCGAGCACCGCGCCTTCGGAATCGACGATCCGGCCGGCCTGGGTCGCGATCCCCTGACGATGGATGAAGTCGCCGACGCGGCCGTCCGGAACGAAGCAGAGCTCTTGGGACTCGGGCTTGTCGGCGTTGGGCACTCCGAGTCGCCGGCCCGCTTCGCGCACCTCGGGCTTCGTCAGCTCTCCGAGCGGGAACACCAAGCGCTCCAACGTCGACTGCGGTAGACCGAAGAGGAAATAGCTCTGGTCCTTGCCCGCGTCGCGGCCCCGCATCAGCCGAAGGTGGCCGTCCGAAGCGCGCTCGAGGCGAGCGTAGTGGCCGGTCGCAATGTGGGTGGCGTCGAAGCGGCGCGCCACGTCGGCAAGATGGGTGAGCTTGACGGTGCGATTGCAGCTGACGCACGGGATCGGGGTCCGGCCTGCCTGGTAGTCCGCAACGAACGGATCGACGACGTTTGCGCGAAAGGCGTCTCGCTCGTCGAGCACGTAGTGCGGGATGCCGAGGTGCTCACACGTCCGACGCGCGTCGTCGCGGTCTTCCGGCGCGCAGCAGCGGCCGACCTGCTGCGCCCCCTCGGCGTCCCAGAGGTGCAGCGTCACACCGACGAGGTCGTAGCCCGCCTCGTGAAGAAGGGCCGCGGCCACCGAGGAGTCCACCCCTCCGCTCATCGCGACTAGGATTCGGCGAGTGCTTGCCATCGACTACGACACTGAACGGATATTCCGTGGGTTGTTCCACTTAATGGAAAGTAAGGTTTCAGAAATTACAGAATTTCTTGCCGCTAACATTTCAGTTGCTTGAGGCCCAAAGCTAGAAATCGATTTAGATATAGCGCTCGAGACCTAAAATTCGTCTGAGGTTCCTGGGGCCTCCCGCGCTAGCACCAGCCGAAACACCTCCAAAGCCCGGTCGATTTCGGCTGCCGTGGTCTCCATACCTAGACTGATTCGAACCGCGGAGCCAGCCCGCCACTGCGCATCTGGATACATCGCGGCGATCACCACCGAGGGTTCCTGGAGCCCGGAGGAGCAGGCCGCTCCGGTCGAGACGCAGACGCCCTCGAGGTCCAG
Organism: Myxococcales bacterium; assembly: GCA_024643985.1. GTDB lineage: Bacteria > Myxococcota_A > Polyangia > Polyangiales > Houyiibacteriaceae > SG8-38. The sequence continues at coordinate 14,523 of JAHELW010000033.1, forward strand.
CGCGGCCGCGAGGAGCGCACCCTGCCAACCCGCAAAGCTCAGATTCGACACCGTGGCCACGCGAGGGCCTTCCCCGTTTCGGACCGCGCCGAGCCCGAGGAGCGCCGCCTCGACCGAATCGCGAAGCGCCGCGACGGCCGGCTGCGCCTCGAGTCGGGCCCCAAGCGTGCCGCACGCCGCACCGAAGCCCACCATGCTGAGGGTGTCGGGGGTCCCCGGCCGTCTTCCCCGCTCCTGCGCGCCGCCGTCCAAGACGGGCTCTACCGGAAGCCCACGCCGCACCCAACACGCCCCGGCGCCTGCTGGCGCCCCGATCTTCTGACCTGCGACCGCGACCGCGTCCGCCCCCAGGCTCTCGACGTCGACCGCGAGCTTTCCGAGCGCTTGCGTGGCGTCGATGAAGAGCCTCGCACCGGCGTCTTTACAGGCGCGAGCGTATTGCTCTACCGGAAAGAGCGTGCCGGTTTCGTGGTTGATCCACTGGAGCGCCACTGCGGTCTCTTTGTTCAAGTGGCCCGCAAGCGAATCCGCGCTCGGCGCTCGCCCGCGCGGTACGTCGAGCCGGACCACGGCCAACCCTTCCCGCTCGAGCCGGTCGACGCTGCGTGCGACCGCGGGGTGCTCGACGGAGGTGGTCACGATCCGCTTACGGCCTCTGGCCACCGCGCGCGCTCCGAGGTTGCACGCCTCGGTGCCGCCGCCGGTCAATACGAGGTCGGCGGGCGCCGCGCCCATCGCGTCCGCAACGGCTTCCCTTGCCGCTTCCAAGAGCTTTCGCGAGGCACGGCCGGCGCCGTGCGTGCTCGACGGGTTGGCCCAGGCAACCGGCGCTGCCTCCAGCATGGCCTGGCGGACCGCTTCGGGCAGGGGCGCCGCCGCGTGGTGGTCGAGATAGATCACTTCGGTTGGGCTTCGGGCCGCTCGGGGCTCCGCCTCACGCGAAGCTCGACCAGCGTTCCGGAGAGCTGGCGCTCGGCGACCTCACCGGCCGGCGGGCTCGAGATTTCGATGCCCCCGCCGAGCGCCTCGGTCACGCGTCGCGCGAACGCCAACCCCAAACCCACGCCGCCGTGGTCCCGCGTGACCGAGCCGTCGACCTGAAAGAAGGGCTCCATGATTCTGGCGATGTGCTCGGGTCTCACGCCCGGCCCGCTGTCCGCCACCTCGAAGAGGAGATCCTGGTCCCCTTCGGCCCGCACCTCCACGGCGACCTCGCCACCGGTCGGGGTGAACTTCGAAGCGTTGTCGAGCACGTGCACCATGGCCCGCAACAGCTTGTCGGGGTCGCCCTGGGCCGGCATCGGCTCTTCGGGAACGCGCTCGACGAGCGTGACGTCGCGCTCGTCGAGCTTCGGGCGGATTTGATCGAGCGCGTTCGAGCAGACCTCGCGAAAGTCGTACGCACGCGTGTAGTAGTGCATGCGGCCGGTCTCTAGAGAGCTCACGTCGAGAAGCGTGTCGACGACGGCGCGCAGCCTTTGTGTCGACGTCTCGATCGAGGCCAGGCACTTGCGCTGAAGGTCGGTGAGAGGACCGAGCTCTTCGTTCAGCAACAAGCGAAGATAGCCGACGACGGGGGTCATGGGAGTCGCGAGCTCGTGACTGACGTTTTGAAGGAACTCGCGTCGGAGCCGCGCGACGTCCTCGAGCCGCTGATTGGTTTCGGAGAGCTCGACGATCTTCTTTTCGAGTCGCTCGACGATCTTTTGCGTGCGCAGGCGAAGCAGCTTGTCGCTGGCGTCTTCGGCCCATTCCCGATGGCCGGCGAGAAACTGCGCGATCGTATCGGCAAAATGAGCGGCGTCGATCGGCTTGGCGATGAAGCCATCGCAGCCGACTGCCAGCGTGGAGTCACGGTCTCCCTCGGCGGTTATCGCGACGATCGGGACTTCTTGAAGCGCGGAGATGCCGCGCAGGCGCAGGGTTACCTCATATCCGTCCAGGTCCGGAATATTGATGTCCACGAGGACGAGGTCGGGCTGGCTTTTTCGGGCTAGCTGAATGCCTTCGACCCCGCCTTCGGCCTCGATCACTTCGTGTCCGGCGGCTCCGAGGAGCTTCTGCACGAGGCGCCGATTGTTGGGGTCATCCTCGATGTGCAGGACTCGCGCCATGAATATGCGATGCTATCAGCCTCTCGCGCTTGCCGCACGCGGGGAGCATGAGTAGGAATCGGGTATGTCAGGGCAACTGGTCGACCAGCTCGTCGAAGCTGGGCTCGTCAACGAGGCGCAGGCGCGCGCAAGCAGCCCGGACGATCCCTTCGTGTCGACCAGTCGCGTGATCCAGAGATTGGTCGCGCAAGGGCTCGACGAGCGCACGCTTGCCGGCTTCTTCGTCGCGAAGGGATTCGGACCGATGCTGCAGGCCCCCGAGCTCGCGCGAGCCGACCTCGAGCTCGTTCGCCGGCTCTCGCCGGCCGACGCACACGACCTCTGCGCAATGCCGCTCCGGCCGAGCGCGGCAGGCGCAGTCGTCGCGATGGCTGACCCTACCGACGAGCACGCGATCGCCAAGCTCAGCCTCGCGCTTGGCGGTAGAATCCTCCCGACCGTCGCCAAGCTTTCCGATCTGCTCTCGGCGATCGACCGCGCGTACCCACCCGACCGTCCGACGATGGTCAGCAATCCCGCCGCGGCAGCGCGTTCACCCACACCAAGCGGTGTGGTCTCGCTCATGCAGCAAAAGCCGGCCGATCCGGCCAGTACGATCGACGACCTCGAGCCGCCATCGGGCGCCCTGACTTCGATGGCGAGCCCCGTCTGGGATCGAGCGTGGCGACGATCGACGACCGAACGCGAGGTGTCGCTCACGCCGAAAGCAAGTCACATCCCACTGCCAGCGCAGTCGAAGAGCCCGAGCCACGTGTCGTCGGGCATCCCTCAGCCGAGTTTCCCCCGACGGATGTCGACCTCGCGCCCGCTCGTGTCCGATTCGGCCATGGACGTGTACATCGACGAGCTTCGCCGTGCGGACTCGCGCGACGCCGCCGTTCGCATCGCATGCCAGGCCACACTGTTGATGTCGCGGGGCACTGCCTTCCTCGCATTGCGCAAAGGGGTGTTCCGAGGCTGGGACGGCGCAGGCGAGGATGTGACCAGCGCGAGCATTCGAAGCCTTTGGGTTCCCGCCAGCAATCCTTCGATCCTCAACGAGGTCCTCCACAGCGGGAAGGTCTTCCGGGGCGCCTACGGCGAAACGGCTGCCGACCATCTCTTTCGCGCCGCCTTTGGCACCCACGGTCGCGAGGTGGTCATCGTTCCGGTCCTGATCGGAGCCCGCATGGTCGGGGTGCTTTGCGCCAACGACCCCGTCGCGGATACGAGCGCGATCGAGCGGCTGGCCGAGGCCCTCGGCCAGGCCTTCGAACGCCTCATCGTGTCCCGAAAATCAGGGACTTAGGCCTGAATTCACGAAAACGGTCGACCCCTTGAGGTCGGCGTCTTTGGCCAGGCGCAGAAGTCGCCGGCGCTCCCGAAGCACGGACGAGGCGTAGCCGTTGCGCTTGTCGCAGCGCCCCGAGTTGTACCAGGCGAGGCCCTTTTGAACATCGCCTCCGCATCGGCCCACCGCCCAGCGATAGAGCCCGAGCCCGGCATCGAGCACCTCCCGCTGGCATGCGCCGGGGCGCCGGCTGCACTGCTCGCGATAGCTCTCGTTGTACACGAACGGCACCGTCTTGCCCCGGTACCTCGGGTTGAGCTGCACCACGCCGCGTGCGCCCACCGGGCTGACCGCCAACGGGTTGAGGCCCGATTCCCGCATGGCGATCGCTGCCGTGAGGAACGGATCGACGCCGGCTCGGTTGCTCGCCTCGGTGATGAGACGCGAAAGCGTGGCCACGCGAGCCCGGCATCCGCCCTCCACGACGCGGCAATGCTGCACGTGAATCGGTTTGCCCTCGCGGGTCTCTCGGACGATCAGGCGCGCATCGATCGCTCGCGCGAGCGCTAGCGACGACGGGTGATCACCGACGGCAGAGCGGTAGTCGATCGCCTCTGCGGACGCCGCGTGCACCGCCTCGTCGAACGAGGGGCCCGCTTCCGAGCGCGAGTGCCACGCACTGACAAATACGATGCCGATGACCAATAAAGCGATACGCATACGTGCTCCCGATAACCATCAAGAGACCGGGACGGTAGGGCATGCGCATACCTTGCGCCACCCAAGGTCGCGGAGGTGTATCCGTTTCGCTACACGCGCTCGGCTTCGGCCGCGGCCTCGCCGGGCTCATCCGCCGTGGTTTTCTCAATGTCTTCGGGCGCTTCTCCGCCAGACGCAGAGCTCGGCTCCGTTTCCGTGCTCTCCGGCGCGGCCGCCTCGGGTTCGTGCGATTCCTCACGGGCTTCGAGCGGCTCGTCCTGGCCTGCCTCGTCCGTGCCCTCGTCACGGCCGCCTCGCCGGCGCCCACGTCGCCGACCGCGACGGCGCCGGTTTCCGTTGGAGTCCGAGCTCTCGTCGCTCGCGCTGGAGGACGCGCGTGGCGCACCTGCACCCAGCGAATCGAGAAGGTCGAGATCGAGCAGAGCGAGCGGAAGCGAGATCCGCGTGATGCCGACACCCATCTCCTCCATCGAGGCGGCAAGCGCATCCCCGTCGAACACCGCGCACGGCGCAGCGCCCTCGGCATGTCCCTCTTCGGTGGCGCTATTGGCCACCGGGCCCAGCGCGATCACCCAACCCATTCGCGCGTGGTCGAAGTGGTGGAGCCCGCCGCGAAGCGCGACGATCGCATCCTTGTCCACCGTCTTGCGTCCGCGATAGATGCTGATCGCGAGCGGTGTCTCTTCGGGACCTCGTCGGAGCGTTCCGGCGAGGTTGAAGTCGCCCGCATCCGTGCGCACGGCGCGAAGCGAGTGAACGCCGGCCGCGTTGAGCCAGGTGGCCAGCAGCTCCAGGAGCGCTCCATCCGGTAGGTCTCGCAGCCGCTTGATCAGCGCTCGGCGCACGCTCTGGCGCTGCCGGTCAGCCGCCCGAACCGCGTCGCGCTCGGCGTTCACGGCCTCGCTCGGCAGCTCCCACTCGAGCAGCGAGAGCTGTCCGCCCGCCTCGCGGAACCTCGGCCTGCGGCCGGTCGACTGCCGCTTTGCGTTGTCGCCGCGCACCGCGGCCGCGAGGGTTGGGGCCAGGGTCGCCGCAGAACCGGAAAGCCGGCCCCCCTCGATGAGATGCTCGGCCACTTTGAGAAGCGCCCTCGGCTGGCGGCTCCGATTTCGTAGGGCAGTTTCGATGGCGTCGGAAAGGTCTCGCCCTACAGACTCGCCCGCATCCGCGGCGCGCGTGGCCGGGGCTTCGGGCTCGCGGCGCGCGCGCCCACGTGACCCTGAACGCCGCTCCGGGCGAGACTCGGAGGTCGCGCCGGCCTCGTCGCGGTCGCGCCGGCGCCTAGGACGCCGCTTTCGAGTCCGCTTTGCCTCGCGCGCCTCCTCGTCGAGGTTGGCGAGAATCAGCTCGTCGTCATCGTCCTCTTCGGGAAACACGTCCGCTCCGGGGAGCTCGGCCGAAGCGACGCTCGGCTCGTCGGCCGGTGGCTCAGACCCGGTGTCCTCCTCGTCGGAGGCCTCGGCGCTCTCGAGCACGTCTGGGGCATCGTTCTCCGGGGGCGTGCTGTCGGCCTCGTCTTCGTCCGCGACGCGCGCGGCGTCACGCAGCGCAAACACACCCGGCTTCACCTTGATGATCGGGGCGTCGCCACGGTCCTTCTTGACCATGGTGGCGAGCCTCGAGCTCATCGTGGTTTCCGGGGTCTTACCGACGTGCGAGAGAAGGTTCCGCTCGATGGCGATTTCGGTGATCTTCTTGTAGTGGAGGGGCTTTCCGACGCTGCGGAGAACCTCCAAGGCTGCTTCCGTGAATGTCATGTGTGTCGTCGTTCCTGTCACTCCGGTGGGCGATGCAGCGCGGCGCTAGGGGTGTGGCGACGGGGAGCGTTGACTCGCTCCACCCGCGCATCGACCCGTTGCCCTGAGGGCTATCCGCCATGCTCGTTGGCACTCCGACCGGAAAAACCTTGGTTGAAATGGGTTTGCGGGTCCGAAGACCCGCTCTCGTTACCCCTCGGTACCACCCAGGCGGGGGCGAGGCAACGAAACGGCTTCGGAAAGTCCTCGGCATGGGGTTAACCCCAGTGGATTTGACTTGAAAAGCCCGGAGAGGCATACGGCATCCCCTTGCGGGTAATTGGCTCCTGCCGATCGCCGCTGTTACAGCCCGACGGTATGGGCAGCATCGCGTCAGGCGCGCATCGCCTACGTGGCAAGGCGGACACGGCGGAGGGCCCCCATGAGCGATTTTCCAAGGCAAGTGGGGCTGGCCCGCTCTTCGCATAGAGAGCCGATCGAGGAGATTGGGATGAAGAACAAAGAGATTGGCATTCTGCTCGGAGGCGTCAGCGCGGAGCGCGAGATCTCCCTCAAGACGGGCGAGGCCATGTACGAGGCGCTCAAGGCGCGCGGCTATCGGGTGCAGAAGGTGTTCGTCGATGGCGACATCGACCGGGTCCTTCGCCAAACCACGATCGACGTGGCCGTGAATGCGCTTCACGGCACCTACGGCGAGGACGGCTGCATTCAAGGGCTGCTCGAGACGATTGGGATTCCGTACACCGGCTCCGGCGTGCTTGCGAGCGCGCTTTCGATGGACAAGCTCAAGAGCAAAGAGCTGTTCCGGCTCTACAACGTGCCGACGCCGCCTTACTACGTGGTGCGCGGCGATGACCTCGACCGACTCGAGCAGGTCCACAGCTCCTTTGGTTTTCCGAGCTTCGTCAAGCCGCGAAGCGGAGGCTCGAGCGTCGGTGCGGGTCCGGCGAACGGGCTCGCCGAGCTCCGCGAGCGCTGCGAAGACGCGGCCCAGTTCGACGATTGGGTCCTCGTCGAGCGGCTGATCAAAGGGCGCGAGGTTGCGGTGGGCGTGCTCGACGGTGACGCGCTCGGCGCGATCGAAATCGAGCCCAAGGGCGGCTTCTACGACTACAAGTCCAAATATCAAAAGGGTCAGAGCGAGTATCATTTCCCGGCCCGGCTCTCGCCGACGCGATACCAGGGGGTGCTGAACCTCGCCGAGCGCGCCGTGCACTCCGTCGGTGCGACCGGAGCGACCCGCGTGGACCTTTTGGTCACCGCAGACGAAAACGAGTACGTGCTGGAGGTGAACACCCTCCCCGGCATGACCCCCACTTCGCTCCTTCCCAAGATCGCAGCCGGCGCCGGCTACGACTTCGGCGACCTCTGCGAGGCCATCCTAGAACGCGCGCGCCTACACGCAGGCGAGGGCCTCCCAAGCACGCCGCCGGACGGCCCCCCCTCCCAAGTCCACGGCCAAGTCCCCGCCGAGTAAGGGACAGTCTCCCCCTCCGCAACCGCCCTGATTCCAACCACTTACGACCCACACCGCGAAAACCCGAATTCGAGGCATCGCTGCCGCACATACGGGGCACGGAAAAAACACGACGTGGGCGCTCCGCGGAGCGGGAGGGCCTGCAAAGGTGGCCCGTAAGACTGGAGGTGTAGGCCACGCACGCCCTCCCTCGGGCTGCGCGCCAATCGCCGGTGGTAACTGTCGTGGCGATTGTCACTTGGCACGTCCGCTCCGACCCACGTCGCGTTTTTTCCGAGCCCCTAGGCAG
>JAHELW010000191.1 GCA_024643985.1 Myxococcales bacterium
GCGAGTGCGTCGAGCACCGCCGGAAAGAGCGTGTTGTGAGCGCCCGACATGATCGAGAGGCCGACGGCGTCGACGTCTTCCTGGGCGGCCGCGACCGCGATCATCTCCGGGGTCTGATGGAGGCCCGTGTAGACGACCTCGAAACCCGCATCCCGAAGCGCCCGAGCGACGACTTTGGCGCCGCGGTCGTGGCCGTCGAGACCCGGCTTGGCCACCAAAATGCGAATCTTCGGCTCCGCCATCGCCGGAGGTTCTACTGCAGCGGGCCTCGGGCGTCGAGTGATATGCTTCCGCGAATGCTTTGGCCTCATTCCGTTCGCGGTCGGCTCCACCCCGATCTGCCGGACGTGCGCGACGACGTCGAAGCGTGGTGCGCGGCGGAGCGCATCCCGAGGCCGCTGGATCGGCTGATCGCGGACTTCCACGTTCCGATGGCCGCCTGGATTGCCGACCACGTCGAGGACCGAACGCTGGTGCTCGGTCTGAACGGCGCGCAGGGCACCGGGAAGTCGACGCTTGCACGCCTGCTCGCGCGGCTTCTCGAACGCATCCATGGCCTTCGCGCGGCGGTTCTCTCGCTCGACGATCTCTACCTCACCGCGGAGGAGCGCGCGCACCGCGCCGCCGCGATCCATCCGTTGCTCGCGACGCGGGGCGTGCCGGGCACGCACGATGTCGATCTCGGCATCCGGACGATTCGTGCGTTCCGCGAAGCGAAGCCCCTTGCGATCCCGCGATTCGACAAGGCGCGCGACGACCGAGCCCCGGTTTCGACGTGGCCGCGCTGGGAAGGAGCTTGCGACGTCGTGATCTTCGAAGGTTGGTGCGTCGGCGCGCGTCCGCAGAGAGCCGACGAGCTTCAGGAGCCCGTCAACGGCCTCGAGCGCCTGGAGGACCCTACGGGTGACTGGCGCTGGTACGTCAATCGCGAGCTCGGAGGCCCCTATCAGGCCCTTTTCTCGGAGACGGGTCGGAAATCATGACGCCGACGGCGGTCCGCCGCTTCGTCATGCACTTCGAGCGGCTGACCCGGTTCATGTGGGAAGAGATGCCGGGCCGCGCGGATGCCGTCGTCTATCTCGGCGACGACCACGCGCCGGTGCACGTCGAGCTCGGCGACGATTGAGCCTCACGACGCGAGGTCGCGCGTCTCGTCTTCGACCTCCTGGTCGAAGTCTCCCTCGGGCGACTCCGTCATGCTCGGCGAGTAGTGTTCGACGAATGCGGCCAGCATCTCGTCGAGCGGCAGGTCGTCGTGCTCTCCGTGAAACCGGATGTACTCCATGTGCTTCCGGCCCTCGAGATCGAAGGGGTGGTAAATCGAGTCCGCGGTTCCATCGAAGTCCAAGGGCCTGATGCGGAACTTCTGGCAGAGCTCGATGTTGAATGCAGGCGTGGCCTTGACCCAGCAGCCGCCGAGCTCGATCGCGGTGTACCCGTGCCAGTAGAACACGTCGGTCCCCATGAACTGGCGAAGCCGCTCGGTGGATAGATGGTTGCGGACGTCGGCAAAGCCGAGCCGGGCCGGGATGCCTACCGCGCGGCAGCACGCGGCAAGCAGAATCGCTTTGGTGACGCACCAGCCGCGCTTGGCTTCGAGAGTCGTGCTCGCGCGAAGGCCCGGGACCGTCAGATTCAACGAGTATGGGTCGTAGCGGAACCCGTCCCGGACGGCGTAATAGAGCCGGACCGCGCGGTCGACGTCGTCGGCTGCGCCTTGCGTCTGCGTCTCCGCGAAGGCCGCGACCGCGGGGTGATCGGAGTCGATGGTCGGCGTAGGCTGGAGGGCCTTGGTCATGTGCTGGAATGTGACGCATCGAGCGCGCCCGTGCAGCTCGACCCGGTTCCAGCGGTGCAGCCGAAGCAATGGCGATTCGTCTGGATCGCCCGCGATGCGATTGCCGCTAGGTCGAAGTCTCGAATGTGGCGCGGTGAATCGGAGGCGACGGGGATGTCGAGCATCTGGTTGAAGTCGCAGTCGTGAAGGCGTCCGTCCCATCCGACCGACACCGTGCTGCGGCACATCACGCCACCGGCAGCCGCCGGGTTGAACGACTCCAGCAGGCTCTGCGCGTAGGTCTCGAGGTTTCCGGACTCGATCAGCCAGTCGAGATAGCGGCTGATCGGCATGTTGGTGATTGTATAGAGAGCATCGAAGGAGATTCCGTGGAGGCGCACGAGCTCGCGTTTCCACTCCGCCTCGAGGACCTCTTGCGGCGCGGGCAGGCGCGCGCCGACTGGGTTCGTGACCAGCACCAGTCGAAGGCGTGGGTCGCCCCGACCGTAGCCGAGCGCGTTCAGCCGTCGTAGCGCGCGAATGCTCTTTTCGAAAACGCCGTCTCCCCGCTGGACGTCGGTGCAACCCTGCTGGTAGTGCGGAAGCGAGCAGACGAGCTCGACCCCGTGACGCGCGAAGAACTCGGGCATGTCCTCGAAGCGCTTGGTTTCGAGGATCGTCAGGTTGCACCGGTTGATGACGTGACGGCCGAGGCCGAGGCACCGCTCGACGAGCCATCGGAAACCCGGATTGAGCTCCGGCGCGCCTCCGGTGATGTCGACGGTTGGAATCCGGGTCCGCTCGAGCGCACGAACGCACAGCTCGATCGTTTGTTGCGTCATCACCTCGGTGCGGTCTGGTCCTGCGTCGACGTGGCAGTGCCGGCACGTTTGATTGCAGAGCTTTCCGAGGTTGATCTGCAGCACTTCGATCCCGACGGCCCGAAGCGGCGCGAGGCCGTGGTCGGCGAGCACCAGGTCGAAGTCGCGCCCGGCAGCGAGCTCGTCGAGCCGAGCGCGCTGGAGGCGTGGCTCGGCAAGAGGCAGGCGGCGGGAATGAAGGCTTTTTCGCGCGGGCTTCGGAGCTTCGTCGTCAGGGGGCATGTTGCGGCCGTATGGGGCTCTACGTCGACGGACCCCGTACGTTAGCAGCCAAACCCCCGGGCGCGTTCCGAGGAACCTCAGAGCCGGATGTACCGGCCCTCGGCCGTGCCGACGGCGAATGGCGCGAGGCAAAGCGTAGCCCCGGTGTCGGTCAGGCGTCCTGCGAGCCACACCGGATTCATGCCCTCCGACAGCAAGTCGTAAAACGCAAGCACGGCACCGCGTCGCTCGGTCCGGTCCAGAACGAGCTGGTGCCCGTCGGCGTCGAATGCTTTGAACACCCCGTTTCGCTCGGTTCGGTAGGGCTTGAGCAGATAAAACGGCTCTGCCAGAGCAGGGGCTGCCCGAAGCGATCGGCGGTACCATTCGGTGACCTCGGAAAAGCTTCGGCTGGCGACCTGCGAGAGGCGCTCCCACGTGGCGGACGAGACGTCGGGCCGCACCTCGTACTGCAGCACGCGAATTCGGCGTGGAGCAGGGCTGCTTTCGACCTCGGCCAAACCAACGTGGAGCTCCCGCGGACAGGGGCCGAGCGACGCGGTTGCGTTTCGCGGGCGGTCCTCGCGATAGACCTCACCGGTTCGCACGTCGATGAGATAGCGCCGCTCGACGCTGGCGCGGTCGACCCCCGCCATCCATTCCCGTCCGACTTCGACCATCGTGCGGTCGTAGAGCAGCTCGATCTCCGGGCCGGCGCCAGCGCGCGCTCCGAGCCACGTCTCGACGACGAAGTCGGACTCGGGCGTGGGCGTCTCGCTCCTGAGCGCGTCGACCAGTCCGGAAACGCCGGCGAGCATCCTGGCGACTTTGCGAGGGTCGCGTTCGCGAAGCTCATGGTTCAAGCGCCCGACGAAGCGTCCCAGGCCGGCCGGCGTCGGTGAAGGGGCCGCCTCGAGCACGCGCTCGAGCGTCGCCTCGACTGAAGGCGCATACTGGGCCCCCTGCACTCCCACGCGCGTGATCGCGGTCAGCAGGTCATCGAGCGCGTCTGCGAGGTCGTGCGCGGGCCTGACGTTTTCGGGTGTCGTCGCCGTGACCTGCTGCCCTGGGCGAAGAGAAGCCTCGCCGACGTCGAGTCCTCCGATGAATCGCAGCGCTGTAGCGACGTGGGGCCCATCCTCGAGCCCGTCGCTCGAGACGCACTGAAGCTCGCCGTCCCGAAGAGCGAGCAGGACCGTCTCGAGACGGCCTTCGACCTCGACCTCGAGAGAGAGCCGCCGAACGGCGCCGTCGAGGCCGGTGGAGCCTCGCGACTGCAGATGTCGAAGCACGGCCTCACGCAGCCGAATGGACATCGCCATCCCCTTCCCGTCTCAGAACGTCGTGCTTCCTCTTCAGCTCGAAGCGCACCGTCCCCGGCGCGCGCCGAAGGTCGAGCGCGAGGACCTCGCCGACCAGCCACCGCGCGACGTCGTCGCGCCCTTCGCGCTCCACCTGCTCGGCGCGGTGGAGGAACGACTTGGCCATGGCTCGCACGAGAATCGGGTTGCGCTCGATCCGGGGTCGGTCGACCTCGAGCGCACGCCGGAATGCGGGTAGCGCAAGCGCGTACCGCCCGCTCCGCGCAAACGACATGCCGATGCCGATGAGCGGCGGCGCCCAACGGGTGCGCCTCGCCGCTGCAGATTCGAATCGTGCGACTGCCCACGCGTGACGCCGAAGCACGAGCCACACGTGTCCAGCTGCGTAGTCCCGCCATCCGAGCAGCATCGCTGCAAGGCTGTCGCGGGAGCCCCGCCGCGGCGAGGGCTTGTCGCCCACCTCCGACCAGTCGATCGAGGTTGCCTCCTCGCCGCGAAGCTCCATCCGCGCGGTGATTGCAGAGAGCGCGTCCTCGATCGCCGCGCGGAGCGCGGGCACGGAGGTCTCGTCGTAGCGCTCCGTCAGCTCGTCGAGTGCCCGCCCGTCGCCGATGCGGCCGGCCGTTCGTACGGCCTGGGTCGCCGTCACGACGTCGGGGTGGTCGATGAAGCGGGCGACGAGATCGGTGTGCTCCGAGGAACCGAGCGCCTCCATCGCTTCGAGCGCCTGCAGCAAGAGCTGCGGCTGGTCCTCCTCGAGAGATGCCTTGACCTCGGGAAGCCCACGAAAGTCGCCGTGCATGCCGAGCGCGCCCGCCAGCGCGAGACGCTCTTCGAGCAAGAAGCTCCTTTCGAAGCGCTCTGCGAGAGCGGGATGCACGCGCGCGTCCTCGATGCCGCCGAGGACGCGCGCCGCGCGCGCGACGAGCTCACCGCGCTCCGCTTCGATGACCGAGATGAGAGGCGGGACGAGTCGTCGATCCGTCGCGTATCGAAGCGATGCGATGAGGCCGATGCGCGACTCACGCGGAACCGAGCCGTCGCTCCCGTCGATGATCGCGGCGATGTGATGGACGGCGAAGTCCGAGAGCTCCGGTACGCGAAGCAAGAGAAGCGCTCGCTGATCGCCAGGCATCACGTGAATCGGCTCGACGCTCGTTTGACCGTCCCATAGCCCGAGAATCGCGGCCTCCGTCGTTTGGGCGAGCCGCTTCCACTGCTCGTATTCGTGACGTGCTTCCCGGCCGCGGCCCCCCGGGAGCTCAGCCCGTGCGCGCGCGAGGTCGCTGCCGAGCTCGACGTCGCGAAGCTCGGCAATCGTTTGAATCGCCGTGCGCACCGCGTCCGTCTGGAGGAGCCGCC
>JAHELW010000034.1 GCA_024643985.1 Myxococcales bacterium
CGCTGCGGACCCGCGTCCACCTCTCGGGGCGCTAGTCCGGGCGGGCCGCCTCGACCGCAGCGTCCTGCTCTTCGTCCGTGACGCCCGCATCGGCACCCGCGTCAGCGCCGGCGTCCACGAGACGCGAGCGGTCGAAATCGACGATCGCGGAGCAGCCTACGAGGCACATCGCGATGATCATCCACAGGGTTGCCCGGCGTGACATGGTCAAAATCGAATGGTCGCGCTTGCGCCGGCACCGCGGGTTTCGATCTGCAGGCGCGCGGTCTCACGCTCTCGTTTGCGCTTGTTCCTGTGCGTCATGAAGAGGGTGAAAGAGGTAATCGCGGAAAGCGCGGCCAGCCCGAACGAGAGGTCCGCAAACAGCGCGAGCCTCTCTCCCTGATCGGCGGTCTTGGCATTGGGGTCGTTCCGGTAGTCGCGCTCCTTTCGAAGCGCCAGAACCCCGAGCACCGTGCCGCTCACGAGCGCGGCGGCCGAGATGGCGCCGGTCGAGATCACTGCCCGCTGAATCGTGGTGTCCTCCCTTTGCTTGGCCTCCTTCGCGAGCAGCTCGGCCTCCTCGGTCTCCTCGACGATGACCTTGCTGGCGGTTTGGCGGGTAAAGCTCAGCTCTTTGACCTCGCCATAGCCGACCTGCACCGTCTGTTCGCCGACCTGCCGGCCCTCGCCAACCACCACGATCGTGTGAGAGCCCGGCTCGACTTCGATCGTTGCGGGGGTCTTTTGCTTCGCCGGAACGCCGTCGACGAGGATCGCGTGCCCGGGCTCCTCGGAGCGGACCCGCAGCCGGGCTGGGGACTTCAGGAGAGTCGCCAGGCGCGCCTCGATCGATGCGCGATCCGGGGCGTCAGGCCGCTCGACGAGGTACTGCTCCAACATGGCGACTGCGCCCGGAACGTCCTCGCGGCGCTGTCGGGTGTCGGCAATCGCGACGAGCAAGGCGGGATCGCGCTCGAGCGCGTAGGCGCGCAGCCAAGCACGCTCGGCCGCCTCGTAGCGCTGCGCCTGAAACAGCTGGACGCCCAATCGGTAGACCTCCTCGTACGTGGTAGCCGGATCGGCCAGCCGCTCTGCGAGCTCGGCATCCGCCGGCAGCGCAACCTCGTCGGCGCCTTCGGCGCGCTCGGTCGGTTGGGCGTGTGCGTACGCTGCGACGTTCGAGAGGAGCAGCGCAGTGACGAGCGCCCTCATCGAGCTCAAGCGCCTCCGGCTCCGCCAGCTCCGCCGGCGCCGCCCATGCCGCCCATGCCGCCGGCTCCGGCCGAGCCGCCGGCTCCGCCACCGCCTCCGAGCCCACCGCCGCCTCCGGCTCCGCCGCTACCGCCTGCCGCCCCGACGCCTCCGGCTCCTCCGGCGCCTCCCGTGCCGCTGGTTCCCCCGGTGCCACCTCCCATGTCGAGGCACGCCTCCCGCGTCTGACAGGTGCCCTGCGTGAACGGACTGCCGACGTGGCAGCACTCCAGACCGCTATTGCACTCGTCATCTTGAAAGCAGGTGGTCCCGACGTCGCCCGTACAGCCGGCGACGAAGAAGAACACGAAGAAAGCAAACGGAACGAAGGAACGAATGGCTTTGCGCATGAGCGCGCCGAGCATAGCTCAGACCCTCGGGAGGGGCCATGCTGACACCGCGAGGAAGGGCTATGCTCGGGCGTCCATGTCCGACCGCGAAAAACAGGCAGAGGAGCCACGTGCAGGCCGGTGCGCGATCGTCGGGCGGCCGAACGTCGGGAAGTCGACCCTGCTCAATGCGATCCTCGGTCAGAAGCTGGTGATTGCAACGCCGCGGCCGGGCACCACCCGATCGTGCGTGCTCGGAGTCTACGCCACGGAGGACCCACCGACGCAAATCGCGTTCCTCGACACGCCCGGTTTGGAAAGACCCAGGGGCGCGCTGGGGCGCGTGTTGATCGACGCGGCGAAGCAGAGCTTGGCCGACTGCGATGCGATCGTGTTCGTGACGGAAGCCCCGAAGGCGAGCGCGCCTGCTGGCGTTCACGATAAGGACATCGCCGTTCTTGAGGCGCTCGAGGCAGCCGGGGCGCCCGTGATCCTCGCGATCAACAAAGTGGACAAGCTGAAGGCCAAGGAGCGCCTCCTCTCCTTCATCGAGGCCTATCGAGGTGCGCATGCCTTCGAGGCGATCGTTCCCATCTCGGCCACGCGTGGAACCAACCTCGATGCACTGCTCGAAGAGATCCGGGCGACTCTGCCCGGGGGGCTTCTCTACGACCCTGACTTTCTCACCGACAGACCCGAGCGTTTCTTCGTGGGCGAGCTGATCCGGGAGGCCGCCATGCTCAATACACGCCAAGAGGTCCCCCACGGCATCGCGTGCGAGCTCGACCGCTACGTCGAAGAGGACGGTCTAGTCCGCATCGAAGGCACCCTCATCGTCGAGAAGCAGAGCCACAAGGCGATCGTCATCGGCAGCAAGGGGGACACGATCAAGAAGATCAGCACGGAGGCGCGCGCGCAGATCGAAGCGCTCCTCGAGCGAAAGGTGTACCTGCGTCTTTGGGTCAAGGTGGTGCCCGGGTGGACCCGCGATCCCGTCAAGGCCAAGCAGCTGGCGATCCAAGGGGAGCAGCCGTGAGCCGTCGGAGACCCGAGGCAAGAAGGCCCGCCGGATCGGTGGTCGGCAAACCGCTCGTCGCCATCGTGGGACGCCCCAACGTCGGCAAGAGCACGCTGTTCAATCGGCTCGCAGGCCAGCACATCGCGATCGTCGAGGACGTGCCGGGCGTGACGCGCGACCGCTCCTATGCCGACGCCTTCGTCCTCGGACGCGAATACGTGTTGATCGACACCGGGGGATTCGACCCCGACAGTGATGACCCGATGAAAGCCGGCATCGCGAGCCAAGTGCGGCTCGCGCTCGAGGAGTGCGACGTCGTTGTCTGCGTGGTCGATGCGACGGTCGACCCGCTGCCGGCGGACCGGGAGGCGATCGCGCTGTTGCGCGATGCGGGCAAGCCGGTGATCTTCGTGGCGAACAAGGCAGACTCCCAGGCCAAGGAGCACGATGCCGTGTCCTATTACGAGCTCGGCATGGAATCGATTCTCCCGATATCGGCGCTTCACGGAAGAGGCATCGGTGAGCTCGAGGAAGCGATCGCGGAGCGCTTGCCGGAGCCGGTCGAGGTCAGCGAGCCCGAGCTCGACGTACCGCGCGTGGCGATCATCGGACGCCCGAACGCCGGAAAGAGCTCGCTGGTGAATCAGCTTTGTGGGGAGGAGCGGCAGCTGGTCGACGATCGCCCGGGAACGACGGTGGACAGCATCGATACGCTGGTCGAGCGCGACGGCAAGCGCTTCATTCTCATCGACACCGCAGGCATTCGAAGAAAGCGGAGCGTGAAGAAGAGGGGCGTGGAAGGCCTCGGCGTGCTGCAGGCGATTCGCTCGATCGAGCGGAGCCACGTGGTCGTGCTGATGATCGACGGAGAGGCTGGCGTTGGCGAGCAGGACGCGAAGATTGCGGGGTTGGCAAACGATCGTGGGCGCGCCCTGGTGCTCGCTCTGAACAAGGTCGACCTCTTGGACCGGGACGAACAGAAGAAGGCGATGGACCGTATCCGTGAGGTTCTGGCGTTCGTACCGTGGGCTCCGATGGTCACGGTGAGCGCGCTCGAGGGAAAGGGCATCTCGGCCTTGCTTGGCCGCGTCGGGGACGCCGTCGAAGAGCACCGGAAGCGAATCTCGACGGCCGAGCTCAACCGCTTCTTCGAGGAAGTGATCGAGCGGCATCCGCCGCCGACGATGCACCACCGGGTCGTGCGGCTCTACTACATCACGCAAGCGAGCGTTGCACCACCGACGTTCGTGATCATGGCCAACCAGCCGAAAGACGTGCACTTCAGCTACCAGCGCTACGTCGTGAACCAGATCCGCAAGCGATTCGGCTTTCGAGGAACGCCGCTTCGAATTCGCTACCGGGGAAAGAAGCGGGGAAAGTGAGCGCTACGTCCGCTCTCCGGCGCCAGGCTGGGCTTGCCTCCGAAGCGCGCGAGCTTCCGGGTTTCCGAGCTGACCGCACGCGGCCATCACGCTCCTGCCCTTCGTGATTCGCTCTCGGACCGGCAGCCCCTCCTCCCGCAGCCAACCGATGAAGCGCTCGACCTCGGGCTCGTCGGGCGCGCGAGTCAGCGGCGTCGAGCCGGGATTGTACGGAATGAGATTGACCAACACGCGACCGAGCGGACGGCAGAACCCAGCAACGTCCCGTGCGTCGGCGCGGGTGTCGTTGATGCCGGGCAGGAGGCAGTAGTTCACGCCGAGCGCAAAGTTTCGTCTCGGGCGATACCCCATCAGCACGCCCTGAAGCTCGGCTAGGTCGGAGCGCCGATTGATGGGCATGATCTCGCTTCTCAGCGAATCGTTTGCTGCATTCAGGCTAATCGACAGGTTGAGCCGCTTGAAGCCGTGGTCGTGCAGAAGGCGAATGCCTTCGACGTGCCCCACGGTGCAGACCGTGAGCCGCTCCTGGGCCATGGCGAGCCCCGCCTCGTCGTTCAGGACACGAAGCGCCTGGATCACGTTGGCTGCATTGTCGAGCGCCTCGCCCATGCCCATGAAGACGACGTTTCGGACGGTCCACCCGAGTCGATGACGTGCGACGAGGAGCTGCGCGACGATCTCCTCGGGTCGCAGGTGTCGGAGCAGGCCCATCCGGCCGGTCTCGCAAAAGGTGCAACCCATCTTGCAGCCTACCTGGCTCGAAACGCAGAGCGTTTGACGCCCACGCCCCATCGGAATGAGCACCGACTCGACCTCGAGGCCGTCGGGCAGGCGAACCACCATCTTGGAAGTGGTGCCCTGCTCTCCCTCGTCCGACTCGACTCGAGTGACCTCTGGCAGCTCGAACGAAAACGAGGACGCCCACGCGGCACACGCCTCCGTGCCGAGCCCAGAGTCCGCGGGCGCCAAGCGTCCCTCGAGCATCGCCCGTCGGTGAATTCGACGCGCGTGACCGTACCCGCGCGGCAAGAGAGCGCGCGCGCGCGCCGCGAGCTCGTCGTTGGTGAGCGCATGAATCGGAATACGTTCCATCGCGCCGGTGTCAGTCCTGCACCAGAAGAAAGTGAGCCGTCGCCACCGCGACGGGCTTGTCCGGATCGTCCTGCCACGCGAAGACACGCACGTTGGCTACCCTCCGCCCGTGTCGCGTGAACACGGCCTTGGCGAGCACGTCGCGCGGGCCGGCGCCACGTAGGTATTCGACGGTGATGTTGATCGTCTTCGGCACCGCCTCGGTCTCGCCCTTCCAGAGAAGCTTGAAGATCGCCGTCGACTCCATGAGCGCCCCGAGCGTGCCACCGTGCAGGGCCGGCACGTTCGCATTGCCGACGAGATGGTCGGAGTACCTCATTCGCCCGAGCACGTCCCCATCGACGAGCTCGGCGGTGATGCCCATGAACCGCGTGTAGGGAATCGCCTCCTGGACCGGTCCGAAATCTCCGCTCTTCCGCATGCCCTCGACTGCATCGCGAAGCCTCATTCGGAGCCTCCCTCCTCGTCGTCCCCGCGCCGAAGCTCGCGGAACACGACGAAAGTTCCCGACGCGGTCGCGATGGGGCTCGCCGTGTCCCCGTGGTGCGCGGTCGCACGGACGAAGGCGACGTGCCGCGTCACTTTGTAGCAGTGCGCGTCGCAAATTACCTCCTGATGTGGAAGCGCGGGGCGGACGTAGTCGATGCGAAGGTCGAGAGTTGCGATTCGACGCGGCGCAACGAGTGACATGACCACTGCACCACCGCACGTCGCATCGATCAAGCTGGTGATCACGCCGCCGTGAATGACACCGGTTTCTGGATTACCGACGAGGTCTTCGCGGTAGGGGAGCGCGAGCGAAAGGTGCTCCGGCCGATAGTCCGCGATGCGAAGATTCAGCGCCTGGTTGTGCGGCACTGCACCCACGTAGCGGCCTTCGAGGCGCCGCTTGACCTCGTCCTTCTGCGGAAGAAACGAATCCGGCATCGGGCAGCATGTAGCAGGGCGGCGGGGCTCAAACCACCGGCGGCGGCGGCGGGGGCGAGGTCTGCTCACCGAGCCAGGCATCGGATGACACGAACTCGATGCCCCCAACGCGGTTCGCGGAGAGCAGGTCGGGATGGTCCGTCAGCACTCTGTTTACCCTGGCGGCCTTCGCGAGCGCCACCATGGCCTCGCGCCAATCCTCGATGAAGTGCTCGTTCTTCTCGACCACCTCGACGAGCCCGCGAATTGTGGACATCTGCTGCGCGACGGCTTCGTCGCGAAACTCTGGAAGCGCGTGAAGCATCGACTGGACTCGCTCCATCACCCAGGTAGACGTTTTCGGCTTTTGCGGGCCGCCGAAGGCACGGCGCACCGCGCGCTCGGGCGACGAGCCCAGGGCAACGGAAGCATTCACGTAGATGTCGGGAGCCAGCACGACGTCCATGCTCGGATCCTAACACGATGGGTTGGCGCTTGGCATCGTTTGCGCTAACCGTCGGGCATGAAGGCGGTCTGGATTCCGAAGTTCGGAAAGCCTGGCGTGCTCGAAGTCAGGGAGAGTCCCGACCCGACGCCGGACCCTGGACAAGTCCGAATTCGCGTGAGCGCGGCGGGGATCAACTTCGCAGACATCATGGCCCGGCAGGGCCTCTATCAGGATGCGCCCCCGCCCCCCATGATCGTGGGGTACGAAGTCTCGGGCACCATCGATTCGGTTGGAGACAGCGTTACCGATCGCGCCGAGGGTCAGCGGGTGCTCGCCATGACGCGCTTTGGCGGTTACGCCGACACGGTCTGCGTGAATGCGGCTCAGAGCTTCGTCATGCCCGAGCGGATGACCTTCGAGGAGGGAGCCGCGCTTCCAGTCACCTATCTCACGGCGTATCACATGCTCTTCAACGTGTTCCGGGTGAGGACCGGGGACCACGTGTTGATACACCAGGCAGCGGGCGGCGTCGGGACGGCTGCGAGCCAGCTATGCCGCTCGGTCGGCGGCGTCACGTCGTATGGCACCGCGTCTGCGGCAAAGCACGACTACGTTCGGTCGAACGGCTGCGATCATCCGATCGACTACCACACGACCGACTACGTGACCGAGATCACCGCGCTGACGAACGGCCGCGGCGTGGATGCGGTATTGGATGCACTGGGCGGCCAGGACTGGAAGAAGGGCTATTCGCTCCTGCGCCCAGGCGGCCTGCTGATTCCGTTCGGGTGGGCAAACATGGCAAAGTTCGGAAAGAGGCGGATGACACACGTGGTCGGCCAGCTCGCCAGCATGCCCTGGTGGACTCCGACGAGGCTGATGCAGGAAAACAAAGGAGTCGCCGGAGTCAACATGGGACACCTTTGGGACGCGCGCGAGATCGCAGCCGAGGCGTTCACGGCTCTTCTGAGGCTCTACGACGAGGGGGCGATCAGGCCGCACGTAGACCGGACCTTTCCTTTCGAACAAGCAAGCGACGCGCATGCCTACATCGAGGCGGGTCAAAACGTAGGCAAAGTGCTTCTGGAGCCAAAGCGATGACCATACGCGTCTGTTTCGTATGCCTCGGAAACATCTGTCGCTCGCCGACGGCGGAAGCAACGATGCGCCTGCTCGTCGAAGAAGTGGAGCTGCGGGGCCGCATCGAAATCGACAGTGCAGGCACGGGGGCGTGGCACGTTGGAGAGCCTCCCGACCGCCGCGCAAGAGCTGCCGCAAAGCGAAGAGGCATCGACATTCGCGGCCGCGCCCGGAAGGTGATCGTGGGGGACTTCGAAGACTTCCACTACCTGATCGCCATGGACCAGGCGAACCGCATCGACCTCCACAGGCTCGCGCCGAACGAAGCGGCGGAGCGGAAGGTCGAGCTTCTGAGAAACTTCGACGCCGACTCCCCACGCGATGCCGAAGTGCCCGATCCCTACTACGGCGGAGACGACGGCTTTGAGCGCGTGCTCGACATCTGTGAAGCGGGGTGCAGAGGTTTGCTTCGGCACATTCGAGACATGCACCGCCTATGAACTCCGACCTTCGCGCGGAGCTCGAAGGGATACTGCGTAGCGCCGTCATCGAGGCGTCCCATCTCGGCGGAGGCAGCATCAACGACGCGTTTCGCGTCACGAGCGCCGACGGCCGGGCCGTATTCGTGAAGACACACGCCAGCCCGCCACGAGGGATGTTCGAGGCCGAGGCCCGCGGCCTTCGGTGGCTCGAGGAAGCGGACGTGATTCGCGTTCCGCGCGTCGTGGCTTTCTCCGATGAACAGCCGGCGTACCTCGTCTTGGAGATGCTGGCCCCGGCAAAGCGCCGCCCCTCGTTCGAAGAAGAGCTCGGCCGCTCGCTTGCCGCCCTGCACGCCTTCGGGGCGCCATCCTTCGGGCTCGACCACGACAACTTCATCGGGCGACTGCCTCAGTCGAATACGCCCACCGTGGACTGGCCGACGTTTTATTGGGGGTCACGTCTAGAGCCGCAGCTTCGCCTCGCGTCCGACCGGGGCCTCGTCGGCTCGTCCATGCGCGCTCGCTTCGAGGCGCTCCGAAAGGGCCTGCACGAGCTCGTGGGGCCGGACGAGCCGCCCGCGAGGCTGCACGGCGACCTCTGGGGTGGCAACCTGCACGTCGACGAATCCGGTGCGCCCTGCCTGATCGACCCTGCCGTTTACGGCGGACATCGGGAAGTCGACCTTGCAATGATGCGGCTCTTCGGCGGGTTCGGGCAACGCGTGTTTGCGGCCTACGACGAAGCGTTTCCTCTTGCCCCGGAAGCGTCCGGGCGTACCGACCTCTATCAGCTCTATCCCCTACTCGTTCACGTGAACCTCTTCGGCGGATCCTACGTCGGCTCGGTCGACCGTGCGCTGTCCTCTTATGCGTGATCGTGCAGTGGTACGGCGTCTCGGTCGCACGCCGGGCTTGACACGATGAACGACGTCACCAAGGTGAATCGAATGCGAGCCTATCTGCTCATCGACCACGGCAGCCGGCGCGCCGAGGCCAATGCGCTGGTCGGCGACGTGGCGGAGCGGCTTCGTGCTCGCATCGAGGACGGCGCGATCGTCGAATCGGCCCACATGGAGCTCGCGGAACCCACGATCGAGCAGGGGTTTGCGCGCTGCGTAGAAAAGGGAGCGACGGTGGTAGTCGCACACCCGTTCATGCTGGCGCCGGGGCGGCACGCACGAGAGGACCTCCCGCGGCTAGTCGCCGAGGCCGCGTCGAAGCACGACGGAGTTCGGTTCGTGATGGCGGCCCCGCTCGGCAATCACGACGGGGTGATCGACGCGGTGCTGGACCGGTGCGCTGCGGCGCTAGCCGACGACGCCTAGGGCAGCAGAACGACCTTGCCGGTGGTCTTTCGCGAGCCGAGCGCGGCGAGCGCCAGCGCGGCCTGCGAGAGTGGGTAAGTATCTGAAATCACAGGGAAAATATTGCCTGCATCGTAGAGCTCGGAAATCGCGCGCTGGGCCTCTTCGATCACTTTGGGATCCTCGTCGAAGTAGCGGCCCCAATGAAGTCCAACGAGCGAGATGTTCTTGAGGAGCACGCGGTTCATCTCGACGGAAGGAATGCGTCCGCTCGCGAAGCCGATCACCAGGAGGCGCCCACCAAACGCGATGCATTTCAGCGAACGGTCGAAGGTGTCGCCTCCGACCGGATCGTAGATGACGTCTGCGCCACGACCGTTGGTGAGCCGATCGACCTTCTCGACGAAGTCCTCTTCTCGATAGTTGATCACGGCATCCGCGCCATGCTCGCGAACCAGATCGAGCTTTTCGGGGGACCCTGCCGTGCCGATGACGCGCGCTCCGAGCGCCGCTCCGATCTGTACGGCCGCGAGCCCCACTCCGCCTGCAGCCGCGTGTACCAGCAGCGTCTCACCTGGCTGAACGCGGGCTCGCGGGACGAGCGCTACGTACGACGTCTGGTATACGAGGCCGAGAGCAGCGGCCGACTCGAACGACATGCTCCGTGGAATCGGAAAAACGCGCGACTCGGGCGCCACCACCCTCGAGGCGTAGCCGCCGTACGCCAAGAGCGCGCTCGCTCGATCGCCCACGGCGACGCGCTCGACTCCGTCTCCCGTCGCGGTGACGACTCCTGCAACCTCTGCGCCCGGCGAGAAGGGAAGGTCGGGTTTGACCTGGTACTTGCCCTGCGTGATGAGGATGTCGAAGAAGTTGCAGCCAATCGCCTCGACGTCGATGGCAACTTCACCAGGTCTCGGCGCCTGCTCGGCCAGCTCTTCGCGTTCGAGGGCGGCGGGGCCGTCGAGCTCGCGCACGATCATCCTGTACATGCGCGCGCAGTTTGCCTGCAAAAACGAGCCCGGACCACCCAGGTCGCCCCAAACGCCTGGCTTGCTGGTATAACCGGCCAATGGCCGGGCAGAAGCCGAAGCGCCCGCTACCTGCAGGTGTGCTCCCCGCGACGCAGCCCTGGGACGACGACGATCCCGGGTCTCGCGTTCGCGCCAAGCCGCCGCCTCGAGCGGCAGGCTCCGAGGCCGCTCCACCGCATGAAACGCCTCAAGATCGAGCCCGCACGCTCGTCGACCGGCTGATCGAGCTCGGGCCAAATGAGATCGCGCCCCTCGTTCGACGCCTGCTACCGCTCGGCAACTTCGCGCTCGAGGAGCTTGCAAGAAGCTTTCCTGGTCCTTTGTGGCGCCCAACTCTCGCCACCGACTCGCGACTGCCGCGCCCCGAAGAAATCTCCGCCAGCGCGGCGGCGCTCGCGACGTTTGCCGGCGAAGCAATCCCGTATCTCGCGCGCCTGATGCGGAGCCCGAACAGCGAGGCGCGCTACTACGCGACGGTGATCTGCGGGTCGTACGCCAACACCGAGCTGATCGAGCCGCTCGCGCAGGTTGCGCTCGACGAAGATCGAGAGTGCCGGCGGGTCGCACTCCACCTGCTGAGCGCGTATCAACACGAGCCACGTTATCGAAGCGCGCTCGCCGAGCTTCGAAAGTGCGCGTCAGACGTCGAGCAACCTTTGCCCGCGAGACGCCGCGCGATCTCGGCGCTCACGCAGCTGAGGGACGAGTCTTCGGCCCCGCTTTTCGTCGACCTCCTCGCAGATTTGGACCGTGCGATCGGCACGGCGTCGCGCGTCGGGCTTCGCGTCCTCACCGCGCACGATTTCGGCTTTTCGCGCGACCCGTGGCTGCGCTGGCTCTCCGAGCGAGGCCACGAAAGCCGCATCCAGTGGCTCATCGAAGGACTCGGCGACAGCCGCGCAAACATCCGCTTGCTGGCTTCTCGCGAGCTCTGGAGGCTGACGCGGTTCCTGCAACCCCTCTCGGAAACCGCCGATCGCAACGAGTTCGTGTCCGCTCAGAAGAACTACCAGCGCTGGTGGGCCAAACGCAGCCCCTAGCCACCGAGGACGCCGCGGTCTCGTAGCGTCGTACGCAGCGCATCGATGCCGTCGAAACGAATGGCGTCCAACCCGGACCGGCGCGCTGCCTCACAGTTGCTGGTGCGGTCGTCCACGAAAATGCAGCGGTCGGCGGGCACCCCGAGCTCGTCGAGCACGTGCGCATACGCAGCAGGGTCGGGCTTTCGAACTCCCGTGAGGCAGGAAACGAACGTCCAGTCGACGAACCGAGAAACAGCGAGGCGTTCCTCGATCATCTCGTACCACACGGGATAGTTCGAAAACGTGTGCATCGTGCATCCTCGATCACGAAGCTCCGCCAAGAGCTCTTCCATGCCTGGAAGCCAGCGGTACGCCGCGCGAACCGTGGCCAGGAACGCGGACTGGTCGAATGCTCGGCCGTCCGAGAAGAAATCGTCGAGGAAATGCTGCTCGGAACGTTGCCCAAGCTCGAAGTCGACCCAGGCGCCCGGCTGAAGCACCCCGAGCAAGTGCTCGAACGGCATACCGAAGAACTCCGGCATCTCTACGAAGAACGGGTCGTGCACGAGCGTACCCATCACGTCCCAGAGCAATATGGGTTTCATGGTCTCAACCTACGGCGGTGCCGCCGACGTCGTCGGGGGCTCGGTCGTCCAAGCCATGACGGCGAAGCTTGTCGAGAAAGGTCGTGCGCTTGAGCCCCAAACGCCGAGCGGCTTCGCTCTTGTTGTTACCAGCTCGTTGGAGCGCGCGCACGAGCATGCGGCGCTCGACGTCCACGTACGTGCCGCTCAACGACTCTTGCCCGTCGGCGGCCGGCCAAGCGAGCGGTGGGAGCTCGGACATTCCGATTGCCTTGCCGACTACGCGCCCGACCGCCAGCTCGACCACGAGCTCCAGCTCGGCAACGTCGCCGGGCCAATCGTGATCCACCAGCGCCATCATGGCTTGCTGATCGATTCCGACGGGGTCGCGCGCGAAGACCCGGCAGGCACGATCAATCGCGAGCAGAACGAGGGAAGGGACGTCCTCACGGCGTTCCTGAAGGGGCGGAATCACGAGCCTGCCTCGCGTGAAGTGGGTGATGAGATCCGGATCGAGCGCGTCACGTCGGCAAAGCTCGCCGAGATCGATTCGAGACGTTACGATGATCCGCGGTGGACACGAGGCGGGCTGCTCGTCCTCCTTCATGTTGGCAGCGTCGCGTAGCGCAGCCGCGAGGCGTGCCTGAGCTTCCAAAGGAAGAGCCGGGAGATCGCGCAAGAGGAGCGTGCCCCCGGTTGCAGAATGAAACCAGCCGGGCGGACCTTCGGAAGACCCGAAAAGAAGACCCATGACCTCGTCCGGTGCCGCCGCCGAACAGTCGGCGACGACGAACGGCGCATCCCATCGCGGCCCGCGGTCGTGGATGAAGCGGGACACCGGAAGGACGGGCGAACCCGCACCCGCGATGAGCAGGACGGGGTCCTCGGTGGGCGCGAGCTCGATCGCCCGTGTCTGGACTCGGCGCATGGACGGGCTGTAGGCGACGTGCAGGGTGTCGTCTTCGGCGAGCCCGCGGCCGAGCACGTCGCACTGACCTCGCAGCTGCTGGACCTCGCCGCGCAACGCGGTGATCTCGCTCTCGGCCTCTCGCCGAAGCTCCGCGAGCTCGTGAACGTGGCTTTCGGCGCGCCGCTGGGCGAGCGCTGCCGCGAGCGCACCGCCGAGGCTGCGGCCCAGGCGTCCGAGCTCGTCGTGCTCGGCGGCGGAAAGGGGCTCCGTTCTTTCGCCGATTGGAATCAGAAGCACCCCTTCGAGATGGTCCAAATGAACGCACGGAAGGGCGGCCCCGACCGCTCGCCGCTCCATCGCGTCGACGAGCTCTCGCACGGCCGGCTCGCGAACCACTCTCGGGCGAAGGGTGGGAAGGTCGATGACGCCGCGCAATCCGCAATCGTAGAGAGCGTCCAAAAGCACGGGCGGTGCCTCGCCCGAACGGATGTTGGGACGTTCCCCGGAATCGAGCCTCATCCGAAGCGGCGGCTCGAGGGAGTAGAGCTCGGGTGAGCTGCTCGCACACTCCGCCGCGATCGCGAGTGGTATCAAGGCGCCCGAGGTGATGTCTTCGACGGTCGTGCCCCCCAGCAATCGATGTCGCGCGGCTAGGCAAGCGTCCGCGAGCCGGCCGGACGTCGTCCATATCGCACGCCTGGAAAGGCGGCGTGCCAGCGCGAACGTCGTCCACCAGAGCGCGCCGGCCCCGATGGCCAGAACCCCGAGCTCCCAGCGATGGAGCGGCGCGGAAGGAAGCAACGCAAAGGCTGCGACGAAGCAAACCGCGCATGCGGCCACGATCGGAACTCCGATGCGTCGTAGGGACCGCCATCTGGGATCGACCCAGGCGAGATGACCGAGCCAGAGAAGCAGCGCAACGGCCGCTTCCACGGCGGTGGCAAGCCGGCCGGTAAACGGCCCGAACCACGCGTACGCGAGGCCGACCGCGAGACTGACCACGGCAATTCCAGAGAGCGCCCCCTCGACCGTGTGGCCGCGGCCTACGAGCACGATCTGGTGAAGCGCGGCGACTGCGAGCAGACCCACGACCACGACGACGCCGAACGCATGAACGGGCAAGAGCCCCGCATTCGAGAGGATGGATGCGGTCGTCGCGGCGAGGGCGTAACCCGCGACGGCGCCGTAGCGAACGAAAGCGCTCGTCGAGCGTGGAAGCGCGAGGCCCAGCATCACCAGCGCGATGACGAGCCAGGCCACGTCGTGCGTGACGTCGAGCGCTCCGGACCCCGTGCGGGCGGACGCCGTCGCAATCGCCAAGCTGAAGCCCATGAGCGCCAGCGCCGAAACCCGGGGGCTCGGACGAGCTCCGAGGATCGCAAGCGGCGTCAACGAAAAGCCGAGCGAAAGCACGGCCACCAGCCATTCGGGGGAGGCGCTGATGTCGGACGCCGCTCGCGCTGCGAGCACGTAAAGCACGGCAGCGAGGCCGAGAATTGTCAGGAGTCTCGTAATTCGCACGGTTTGAGCTCGACTATGCGACGGCGCCGGAGTCTATCACTGGCCATGAGCCTGACCAGGACCGCTGGTTTCCGAACGGACGAACATACGAAAACCCACCCGCTGCCACCACGTCCGGTACTTGTGTTGAGCGGCCTCCCGCTCCTTCTTCGGGAGACCGGGATCGTACCCGAAGTACTCCTGAGTGAGGTGCTTCAGCTCATCGCTCGCGCGGCGGCGAAGGCGCTCGTCCGGATGCATGAGACCGTCGATCAACCACTCCACGCGATGCCGGCCTCCGTGCTTTTCGTACCAAGCGCTCCATTTTCGCTTGCTAATTCCGAAATCTTGGCAGCTCAGACGAACGAGGGTGGCGTGCGCGGCCCGAATCAGCCGGTTCTCCGCGCTGTCGAGCAAGGTGACGAAGAACTCGAAGGAATCGGCATCACGAAGGCGCCCGAGCGCCTCGATCGAAGTGACCTGCGGCTCGAGCTGTCGACCGTCGCGTGCGGAGGCTCTCAGGCGCTCGATCAACTGCATGAACTCGACCTCGCACGCATAGAGGACGCTTAGCGCGCGGTATGCGTTGCTTCGAACGCCAGGGTCGGAATCGAAGAGGCCGCGGCCGACCGGCTGAACGAGATCGGGATGGACGAACTCCGAAGCCAAGATCGTCGCATAGTAGCGCGTGTCGGGATCCGGGTCGTCGAGCAGCGGCACCAAGTAGTCCACGGATCGCTGACCAAATGCTACGAAAGCGCGGGCGATGGCGGAAACGTCCCGGCCAGCGGGCACGCGGGCGTGCGGCTCGTTTCGATCGAACCACAGCTTTCCCGGGAACTCGCGGGCGAGCCCCGGGAGCGCGGCTTCGCCGACGTTCAGCAAGGGAACAATCACCCGCTCGTCTTCCGGCCCTGCGTCGCGAAGCTCGGCAACGAGCCGTTCGACCTCTTCGCCCACGTCGACGATCACGCTCGGAAGGGAGCTTTCCGAAAGGGTCGGGGCCGGCGCAGGCTTCCACTTGCGCTCGGCCGGCTCCCGATCCGCGTTGGGCGGCGCGGAGACGGGTGCACCAGGCCCCAGCGACACCACGTCGTGGGACAGCGCGCTACCATCGTTGTCGCGCCGCGGATCCGAAGGGACCGAGTGACGCTGGCCGCTCATCGGGCCCGGAGCGGGTTTCCACTTCGTGCCGTCACCGTCGCCCTTGGGCTCCGGCCGTGGGGCACTGGGCCTGCGGGGAGGAGCGCTCGTGACCCTGCCGCGAATCGAGGGCCGACCGAGGTTCTCCGGGGGTCGCGGCGGAAGGCTATACCGGGTCGCATCGATGAAACCGCCGCTCGGCTCGGAACGCTTGCTCGAATGACGGCCTCCGGGGTCCGAGTCGCGGAA
Source organism: Myxococcales bacterium (assembly GCA_024643985.1). Lineage (GTDB taxonomy): Bacteria > Myxococcota_A > Polyangia > Polyangiales > Houyiibacteriaceae > SG8-38. The sequence goes on from JAHELW010000034.1 coordinate 15,717, forward strand.
CGTGCCCGCGGGAACCGACGATCCGATCTGGGGGAGGACGGCGGGCGGTGGTTCGGTGTCCGCGATGCCCACGGGAGCCGGGATCGACGAGTCCGCGCGCGGATACGACCCAGACACCTCCTTCTTCGGCGGCAGAGAGCTCCGCTTTCCAACCCCCTCGAAGGGGGCGACATACGGGATGGGGCCCGGGTTCGCGGCTGCAAGCCTCTCGTTGAGGTGCCTCATGCGCGCGGTCATCTCGATGTCGTAATGCTGCGCAAGGCCTGCCTCGACGCGAACCGAGCAGACGATTCGCTGCACGGGATCGATCCCGAGCTCGAAGGAGATCTCGCGTAGCGTGGCGTCGGGCAGAGGTCGATCGACCGCAAGCACGACGGCGTCCTCGGTGCGCGCAACGGGAATGAGCCGGTGCCGCACTGCAAACTCTCGCGGCAGAACTCGGATCGTGGCGATCGGAGCCTTCATCACCTCGTCCCGCGTCGCGGGAAGCAGCCCGTAGACCGCAGCGCAATACGCGCTCATCTGGTTCTCGGGCAGGTAGCCGAGCTCGAGTAGCAGGGTGTCGAGATTGCCCCCCCGCATCACTTGCTCCTGAATCGCGTGCTGCACCCGATCGACGGGGAGCACCTGATCGCGGACCAGAAGCGAAGCTAGAACCGACATGCCCTTCTCGCATGTTGGCGCTGGTTTCGGCAGCCTGTCAACGAGGTTGCAGACGGAGGATTCGATCCTGGATGACGGCCAAGACGGCGGCGACTGCGGTATCCACGCGCAGAATGGAGGGCGCGACCGTCGCCAGCGTGAAACCCGCGGCTCGAAACGAGGAAAGCTCGTCGGCGGAGAACCCTCCCTCGGGACCGACGGCACACCATACTTGTTCAGGTGTGCCCCCGAGGTCATACGGCTCCTGCGCACGCGCGCCAAAGACGACGCGATGCGCGCCTTTGGGAACCGCCTCGAGCCAGGCGTCGAGAGGCATCGGACCTCGAACGATGGGCACGTCGCTTCGTTCGCACTGGGTGGACGCCTCCGCGGCAATTCTCGTCAGTCGATTGATTCGCGCCTCGGCGCGGGCCGCGTTCCATCGCGGCACGGTGCGCTCGGTATGCATCAGCGCAACCTCGTCGACACCGAGCTCGGTTGCCATGCGAACGCAGTCGTCGAGCGTCGAGCCCTTTGGAAGCGCAAGCATGAGCACGATACGCGGCCTCGGCACCCCGTCCATCGACGGGGCCTCGGCCTTGCAGACGACTCTTTCCCCGATCGATTCAATCGTCGCCGACGAGAGACGCCCACGTCCGTCGAAGAGCTCGACTACATCGCCTGGGCGCAGCCGAAGGACGCGGACGTGATGGCTCTCTGCCTCCCCGAGGGTGACGGCCCCACCCTGCGAGGGAAGATCCGCCGCGTAGAGCCGGCGGAGCGTCACGCCGTCTCCCGAGGCACGAGCATGAAGGCGGCCCACTCACCTTCTTCGACGCGCTTTTCGAGGTCGAAGGAAGCAAAAGCCGAGAGCAGCTCGGCTTGCTCGCTTCGAAGAATGCCGCTCAGGATGAGCGTCGCACCGGGCGCGAGCTTGTCTCCGAGCGCGCGGGCCATGGGAACGAGCACTCTCGTTTCGATGTTGGCGAGGACGAGGTCGTAGCGCCCTTCGACCTCGGAGAGAGGCCGCGTCGAGGCGTCGATGCTCGATGCCACGCCGTTGAGCGCTGCGTTTCGGCGGGTAACCTCGATGGCATCGCCTTCGATGTCGATTGCAACCGAGGATGCCGCGCCGAGGCGAACCGCGGCGATCGACAGAATTCCGCTGCCGCAGCCGACGTCGAGCACCCGTTCACTTCCCTGAATCGCTCCGTCGAGAAGGGCGAGAACGAGGCGCGTGGTTTCATGGTCGCCGCTTCCGAACGCGTTTTCGGGATCGATGGTGATGACGACATCGTGCGGAGTGGCCTCCACCGTCTCCCACGATGGGTGCAGCAGGATTCGGCGGCCGATGCGCTGTGCGCCGAAACCCCTGCGCCACTCGGTTGCCCAGTCGCGGCGCGGGATGGAACAAAGCGTTACCTCGTAGGACGTCCGCATCCGATCGAGCGCAGCGTTGGCTGCCCGTTCGTCGTCGAAAACCGCGATGATGATCACGTCGCCTCCCGAGGGCCCGGGTTTGATCGTCGTTTGGTCCCGCTGCTCGAGCCCTGCGGCACCGAGCTCCCACAGGCTGAGCTCGGCGAGCTCGACTTCTTCGGGCCGCACGCGGACCTCCAGAGAGCAGTGAGGCGCAGCGCTCGACATCAGACCTCGACCATGCGCGCAGACAGATAGATGACGAGAAAGAGGAGCCAGGTGATTGGGCCGAGGCGATTGCCGCCGCGCCACGCGACGATGGGCGTGAGCAATGGAACCAGGAACCCGAGGTAGCGCCACGACGCTGCCAACGGCCCCGACAGAACTCGCCACGCCATCAGCAGATGGGTGAAGAGGAGCAGCGCGCCAGACACCGCCCAAGCCGCGAGCAGCCAGAGTTCCACAGGGCACTTCTAGCCTACTGCGGCGTGTCGCCCAATTCCCCGGCCCCCATGAACCCGAGGATTCCCCTCGGCTAGGGCCCGGCCTCCACGAAGCGGGTGACCGGCTCGGGCTCGCCCCCGCAGCTCGCGGGACGCGCGGCGCCGGTGTCTTCGAGAGCGACACGGACCGTCCGGGTTTCGGATGACCAGTCGAACCGGGCGTTCCACACGCCTTCGCCTTCAGCTTCGGTTTCTAGCCACTCGATCCCGTCGATCGTCTGCTCGCCGGTTCGGCGACGCAAGAAGATCTCCGCAGCCTGCGTCGGTCGATCGTATTCACAGCGTCCGCGAAGCAAGTCGAGATCACAGATTCGGCCGCCCTGAGACGCTGCGACGAGCTCGCTTGCATGCTCTGGGCGTAGACGCCCGTACATCAGTCCCTCGGGCAGCGATAGCACGCATGCAGCAAACCGATGACCCCCGAGGTGACTGGTTTGCCAAACCTCGACCCCCTCCGCCTTGAGGGCTCGGTACACCGCGCTCCCATGCTGTGCGCAGCATCGATCCCGGCGGCCGTGGACGCACACGAGGTACGCGGGCGCCGCCGGCTCGGTGGGCGCGGCGTCGAGGTCCAGGTCGAGAATGTCGTCGTGACGGTCGAGCTCGATTCGCAATGCGGCGCCCGAGGAGGACACCACGAGGAGCAGAGGCCGCTTCCCCGAGCGTCCTGGCCGCCGGATCAGCTGAAGGCGCCGGCGCGGCGTGTCCGACCAGTCGGTGAGCCGCCTACGCACCGCGTCCGAGAACGCCTCGGTTTGAAGGACCTTCGGCGCCCACGAATCGGTCACCTCCAAGAGCAGCCACCGATCGACGGAATCGACCGCCGTTCCGGCGAGGGGTTCATTCGCTGCGAGGGAGGCGGCCGAGCAGGCTTGGTCGCCCACGGCTAGTCCGCTTGCGTGGGGAGGGGCCGCGCCATTTCTTCCGCCGCGTCTTCGATGGTCTGCTGACGCCGCGCCGCGATCTGCGAGCGCCACGATTCATACTCCGCTTCGAGGTCGCCAAGCTGCTCGTTGGCCCGCGCGAGAAAGCCCTCGAGCCACGCCTTGTCGGCTGGGTCGGTCACCTCGCCCAAGGCGTCCTCGATCGCGCTCGTGACGAGCTTCATCCTGGCGACTGCGTCGGTGTAGTTCTCGCGTTTCGCGAAGTTGCGGGCCTGCACGGCCCAAACCGCCCAGCGCTCCTTTTCACTCTCGAGATCCATCGCCATCCAATTTAGGGTCTTTCCGGGGCGGGTCCAGTCGAGTTGCCTCTTCGATGGTACAGCCACCAGTTCTCGAAGTGGCCGACGCGCCCGATCGACGGGTCGGACGCAAACAGCCCGTCGGGCGAGCTCACGCGGCGTACGAGGAACCAATCGAAGAAAGCGCCGTGCTCGTCGAGCTGAAACAGCTGTGGGCTCCACTCCCAGCGGACCGGCGTCTTCGGTGGGACCTCGGCTTCCGCGTCGCTCTCGTCCCGGTAGCGGAACGGCGAGAACTCGAACTGCGCGACATGATAGCTGAGCCAGCCACCGCGCTCCGCCTGTGCGTAGGCCGGCAAGTGAACGTACGGGCTACTCTGCGCGCGAGACCCTTCGTGATCGTAGACGAGGTAGAGGAGCTTCGGCGCTTTCGGGAGCTCCTGCACGATCGCTCTGAAATGCGTGGTCGTGGTTCCAAACTCACGGTGCGCGTCGGCCACGTGCTCGGCGAGCGGAGCCACGGAGACGGCGGTCCAGACGACGAATCCGAGGTGGGCCCACGTCTTTTTCGGCAAGTCGGGTAGGAGCGCCGGCAGAAGGAAGATCGCCGCCGTGATCTCCCGCGGAAACACGTACCACCAGACCCCCTTCTCCATCGGAAGCGTCAGATAGAGCGCGACGAAGAGCAGGATAGCAATGCCCACGGCGGCATGTCCTGGAACGACCCAGCCGGCCTTCGGCCAGGACCTGAGCCTGAACGCAGCAACGCCGAAAAGCACGACCGCCGTCAGTGCGAAGAGAAGTCCCGTGCGTCGAAAGATGTCCGTGTCGTCGTCGCCAACGAAGATGTCGAACGCATAGCGTCCCGCCTCGGTGAGTCGGCCAAAGTCCGGCGGACGAAGCCAACCCGTCGCTGCACCCATGGGATCGGGTCGGGTTGCCCACCAGGTCACGAACAGTGCGCCAGCTATGGCAGCCGGCACGATCAGCCCGCGCAGGCTATCCACCCGCCGGTTCATCACCAGCGCAACGGCGAGCAACGTCACCATCGTCGAAGGGAACCGAAAGACGTCGGTGAAGAAGAGAAGGATCAGCACGGCGACCAGCAAACTCTGGAGCTTGGGGCTCGACTGCTCGGCCAAGCGGAGCGCGAGACCGAGCGCCATGGCGAAAAGCCCGAGCGCTGCGACGTAGTTGATGAAGCCCCAATGCGTCACCGCGCCCCATACCGGAAGGAGACCCCAGAGACCGAGGAGCGGTGATTTTCGCAGACCCCAACAGAGCACCATCAGCCCAGCCGGTAGCAGCGAGAGCATCAGCGCCGCCGCGAGCTTGGTCGCGACGAGGGGAGGCAGGACCAGCATGAAGATCGCCGCGAGCGCGTAGAACGTGACGTACGGCACGGAGAACAGCTGGAAAACGAACTGCTCGTGAAAATGCCAGCCGCGGTCGAGGTAGTGGCGAAAAATCGAGGACGACGCCGTGTGAAACGGGAAGTCGGTCATCATCGGATACTCGGCCGCCCAAAAAGGCGCGCCGATGACGTAGCCGATGGTGGCGGCCGCGCAGACCCAGGCCAGCCACAGCAACGGTCGCGGGCCGCTCACTTGAGCGGCCGGGTGAAATCGGCCCCCCGGCATCGACTTCAGGGTATCACGGAGCTCGGTCTAGCCCTTGAGAGCTTCCGCGCCGCCGATGATCTCCATCAATTCCTTCGTGATCGCGGCCTGCCGTGCGCGGTTGTACTGAAGCGTCAAGCGATCGATGAGATCGCTCGCGTTGTTGGTGGCGGCGTCCATCGCGGTCATTCGAGCTCCGTGCTCGGAGGCAACCGACTCGAGAAGCGCACGGTAGATTTCGACCTCGACGTACATGGGAAGTAGGCTATCGAGCAATGCGGCCTGATTCGGCTCGTAGATGAAATCGCCGAGCTGATCTTCCGCGAGCTCCATCGGCTTGATCGGCAGGAAAGGCTCGATCACGACCTGCTGGCTGATCGCGCTCTTGAACTCGTTGTAAACGAGGTAGCAGGCGTCGAGATCGAGCGAGGTGTAGTCCTCGACGATGTAGCGTCCGATTTCGCCCGCCTTCTCGACGCTGAGGTCCTCGAAAACGCCGAGGAAGTCGTGCCGGATGTTCGCGTTTCGGCGCTTGAAGTAGTCGCGGCCTTTGCGGCCGATCACCCCAAAGCAGACCTCGCTGCCCTCGGCCTCGAGCTCTTTCCATCGGTTGTACGCCGCACGAGAGATGTTGGAGTTGAACGCACCGGCCAAGCCACGGTCGCTCGTGAGAACCACGAGCATGACGCGGTGTGGCTCACGCCTCGCCAGCAACGGGTGGAGATCCTCCTCCGGGCTCACGCGAGCGGCAACTCCGCTGAGCACCTCGTACGTCTTGAGGGCGTACGGGCGCAACGCCTCGATGTTCTCCTGCGCCTTCCGGAGGCGAGCACCCGCCACCAGCTTCATGGCGCGCGTGATCTTCTGCGTGCTCTTGACGCTTCCGATCCGCTTTCGGATGTCCTTGAGGGCAGCCATGGGGCGTCAGTCGTCCTGCTTCGGCTCGAAGAC
>JAHELW010000192.1 GCA_024643985.1 Myxococcales bacterium
ATCGAGCAAGCGAATCGTGACCGGTCGCCCGTCCATCGCGAAGAAAATCTCGACGAAGTCCGCTCGCTGTGCGCGCTCGAGCTCGGAGAGCCACTCGCTTCGCTGCGTGTTGTCGACTGCGAGCAATGCGCACTGCATCGCAAACAAACGATCCTTGGCGAAGAACATGCGCTCCGTCCTGCACAGGCCGACCCCTTCGGCGCCGTAGCTGAGCGCCGCGCGGGCTGCTTGTGGCGTATCCGCTTCAGCGTAGACCCGCAGGCGGCGTACGTCGTCGGCCCAGCCCATCAGCTCGCCGAGCTCTCGCACGCTTGTCGACGCCTCGAGGTCGAGCGCACCGACGAAGACCCGGCCGGTCGAGCCATCGAGCGTGAGCATGTCACCTTCGCGCAGCGGTTCGGCGGACTCGAGGCCGTCCAGGCTCATGGTTCGATCGCGGAAGTTGATCTGAAGCCCTCCGCAGCCCACCACACAGCACTTGCCAAGCCCCCGCGCAACAACCGCGGCATGGGAGGTCATCCCCCCGGCCGCGGTGACGACGCCCTTGGCGGCCTTCATCCCGTGGATGTCTTCGGCGCTGGTTTCCTGACGAATCAGGATCACTTCCTGGCCCTCAGAGGCCCAACGCACGGCGTCGTCGGCATTGAACACGATGCGGCCGGATGCTGCCCCCGGGCCTGCGGGCAGGCCCACGGCGAGCGGTTCGATTCCTCGGGAGCTCAGTTCGGTTGCGCCTGGAAGTCGGGCCCGGAGCAGCTGTTTGAGCGAACGCGCATCCACCCGGAGCAAGGCGTCGTTCCTGCTGAGCACCCCTTCCTTCACCATGTCGACCGCGACTCGGACGGCAGCATGGGCGGTTCGTTTCGCCGTGCGCGTTTGCAGCAAGTATGGCTGACCATCCTCGATCGTGAACTCGATGTCCTGCATGTCGCCGAAGTGGCTTTCAAGCGATGAGCAGTACATCGAAATCGATTCGAAGGCCTCCGGAAGTGAAACTTCGAGGCTCGACGCCTCTTTGCCGGGCGCCGATGCGCTCGCGGTGAGCGCCACGGGGGTTCGAATGCCGGCCACCACGTCCTCGCCCTGGGCGTTCGCCAGGTACTCGCCGTAGAGCTGCGGCTCCCCGCTCGACGGGTTGCGGGTGAACGCCACCCCCGAACCGCTCCGAGGCCCCGTGTTGCCGAAGACCATCGCTTGCACGGTGCATGCGGTACCGATGGCATCGTCGATCCCCTGCATGCGCCGGTATCGAACGGCGCGGGGGTTCCCCAGGAGGCGAATACGGCGCCGATCGAGTCCCAGAGTTGAGTTTCGACGGTTTGCGGGAACTGCGTACCCGAGGCCTGCTGGATCACCGAGAGGTACGAGGCGACCAGCCCTTCGAGGGCAGGCACCGGCAGCTCGGAGTCGAGCATCCGGGGGCTTCCGAGGTCGTGCTTCAAATCGCTCAGCAGGTGCTGGAAGCGGTCTGCTCCGATTCCGCGTACGACCGAACCGTACATCTGCAGCAGGCGCCGGTAGGCGTCGAGCGCGAAGCGTTCGTCCCCGCGCTCTGCCGCGAGACCGTCGAGCGTGCGTTCGTCGAGGCCGATATTCAGGACCGTGTCCATCATCCCGGGCATCGAGACCTCGGCCCCCGAGCGAATCGAAAGGAGCAGAGGGTGCTTCGCGTCACCAAAGCCTCTGCCAACGTGATTCTCGACGCTCCGGATTGCGGACGCGACGGCCGCCTCTAGGCCGTCGGGCAGCGACCCGCTCGTTCGGTACTCCCTGCCGACTTCGGTCGTGATCGTAAACCCGGGGGGGACCGGGATCCCGAGCGCAGTCATCTCGCCGAGGCCGGCCGCCTTCTTTCCGAGGAGCTGCAGACGGAGGTCCGAGTCCAACTTTGCGTCAAGCGGATACAGAAGTGTCACGGCGCTGCAACTTTGTCCCAAGCTGGTGGAAGTGCGCAATATCGTTGACGGTGTCTGCGATTTCTCCGAGTAAACGCAGACGGTTGTCCCGAACGCGCGCATCGTCGACCATCACGAACACCTCGTCGAAGAAGCGATCGATCGGCACGCCGAGCTCCTTGGCCACCAGCTTCAAGGCGTCGGTGTATCGGCGCTCGCCGGTCGCGGCGCGGATCTGGTCGCGGACGGTGCCAAAGCGTTTGGCCAGTGCGGCCTCGGCGCCGGCTTCGAGAAGGCTCGGGTCGATGGGGCCTCGCGCGCTCTCCTTGGTGATGTTGAACGCACGCTTGAATGCGATGGCGAGCGCCTCGAACTCCGGTGCGGCGCCCAACTCCGACACCGCTTCGATCCGGCTTTGCAGATCGCGAAGCGAGGTGCCGTCCCATGCGCCGAGGCAGGCGTCCACGACATCGCCGCCAAACGAGTCTTTGAGCATACCGCGGATGCGTCCACGGAAGAAACCGTCGAGCGCCGCGTGGACCTCGTCCGCGCTCGCGAGCTTCGCGTCGCCTTCGTACGCGCCGTACGCCCGCGCGATGAGTGCCCGGAGGTCGACGTCGATCGGCCCTTCGAATGCGATGCGGATGATACCGAGCGCCGCGCGGCGGAGCGCAAACGGGTCCGCCGAGCCGCTCGGCACCAAGCCGATCCCAAAGCAACCGACGAGGGTGTCAATCCTGTCGGCGACGGCAACGACGGCGCCGACGATTTGGTCCGGCACGACGTCGTCGGCGCCTTGAGGCCGGTAGTGATCGCGGATGGCGTCTGCGATCGCCGGGTCGATGCCCTCGCGCAGCGCGTACCAACGACCCATCTCGCCCTGGAGCTCGGGAAACTCGTAGACGATCAGGGTTTCGAGGTCGGCCTTGCAGAGGCGCGCCGCTTCGTCGCAGGCATCGGCATCTGCGCCGGATGCCTTGGCGAGCGCACCGGCGTTGGCCTGGATTCGGCGGACCTTGGCGCCCATCGTGCCGAGCTTGGATTGGAACACCACGGATTCGAGCTTCGCGAGCCGATCGGCGAGCGGGGCTTTTCGGTCTTCTTCGACGAAGAATCGCCCGTCAGCCAAGCGCGCGCGAAGGACGCGATCGTTGCCTTTGGCGATCGTGTCCGGATCCTCGGCGGTGTTGACCACGTTCAGATAGGCCGGGAGCAGCGCACCGCCCTCCGACGCCCTGACCGCGAAGTAGCGTTGATGATCGCGCATCACCGAAATCACCACCTTGTCGGGAAGCTCGAGGAACGATTCGTCGAAGCCACCCGGCACGGTGAACGGCTCTTCGACGAGGGAGACGCATTCGTCGGCGAGGAAGGCATCCGTTTCGAGAACACCGCCGAGAGACTTCGCTGAAGCGAGCAGTCCCTCCATCATGCGGGCCTTGCGGACTTCGAGGTCGACGATCACGTGTGCGTGCTCGAGCGCCTGCTCGTAGTGCGCTGCCTCGACGAGGTCGAAGCTCTCGGGGGCGAGGAAGCGATGCCCGCGCGTAGCGCGGCCCGCCTGGATGTTGGCAAATTCGAAACCCACGATCTCAGTGCCCAGCAAGGAGACGATCCAGTGAATTGGTCTGCCGAATGCGACTTCGCCCGGACCCCAGCGCATCGACTTGGGAAAGCTGATCTGTTGACAGAGGCGCGGCAGGATCCCCGCAAGCACCTCGCCCGTCGTGGCGCCCGTTTCGAGCAGTCGCACGCTCACGTAATCGCCCTTGTCGGTGGTCTGCTTCTGTAGGTCCTCGATCCGGAGGCCGTGCTTCTTCGCGAAACCCGTCGCCGCCTTTTTGGGCGTGCCGTCCGCCTCGAACGCTGCTCCCCAGGGCGGACCCAGGATCGTCTCGTCGCGGTCCGGCTGGCGCTCGCCCAGCCCCCGAATCCGGAGCGCGAGACGACGCGGCGTACCGAGTGTTTTCACTTCGAGCGAGCCGGTGCCGAGCCGGGCCTGATCGAGCAACTCCGTTGCGCTCGCCTTCATCGAGCGGAGCGCGTGCCTCACGAACGACGCCGGCAGCTCCTCGGTCCCGATTTCAAGCAAAAACTCGGATGACATGGAGTGGCGTTGCTACCAGACGGGATCCACGGACGCAACGGGGCGTCCCCTCGATCGCACTATTGCGCCGCTGCGGCCGTCTCGAGCAGCGGGAAGCCGAGCGCCTCGCGCTGCGCGTACCAGGATTCTGCCACGGCCCTTGCGAGGATCCGCACGCGACCGATGTAGCGCTGGCGTTCGGTCACGCTGATCGCGCCCCGGGCGTCGAGCACGTTGAAGTAATGGCTGCATTTGATGACCGCGTCGTAGGCGGGGAGCGCCAGCCGTTCGAGCGGCTCGCGGTCGAATTGGAGGGTGCCGCCCTTCCCCCTCGTTTCGCGGAGACCGAGCAGGGCAGCGACCTGCTTCTCGTATTCCTCGAAGAGCTGCTTGTGGAGCTCGGGATCGGCTTGCTCGAAGTTGTACGTGCTCCACTCCCACTCCGCGCGCTTGTACAGGTCGCCGTAGCGGATGCCCGGCGCCCACTGGAGCTCGTAGACATCGTCGACGTCTTGAAGGTACATCGCGATGCGCTCGAGGCCGTAGGTGAGCTCACCGCTGATCGGTTTGCAGTCGATGCCGCCACACTGCTGGAAGTACGTGAACTGGCTGATTTCGAGTCCGTCGAGCCAGACCTGCCAGCCGAGGCCCCAGGCACCGAGCGTCGGCGACTCCCAGTCGTCCTCGATGAACCGAATGTCATGGCGCTGCGGGTCGGTGCCAAGCGCGCGCAGCGACTCGAGATAGAGCTCCTGAATGTCGAGGGGCGACGGTTTGAGAATGACCTGGTACTGGTGAAACTGCTGCAGACGGTTGGGGTTCTCCCCGTAGCGGCCGTCGGTCGGGCGGCGGCTTGGCTCGACGTAGGCGACGTTCCAAGGCTCGGGGCCAATGGCCCGCAAGAAGGTGTGGGGGTTGAACGTGCCCGCGCCGACCTCGGAGTTGTAGGGCTGAACGATGAGGCAACCGTGTTCCGCCCAAAACCGTTCGAGCGCGAGGATGAGCTCTTGAAAGGTCATTCCTCGTCGTCCTCGTCGTCCTCGTCGTCCTCGTCGTCCTCGTCGTCTTCGTCGTCCTCGTCGTCTTCGCGCGCGGCTTCGGCCGCGGCGATGGCCGCCTCCTCCTGGGCCAAGAGCTCTTCTTCAGCCTCCTCCATGGCCTCTGCGGCCGCGAGCTCTGCGGCAGCGATGTCGATCGACTCCCCGGTCTTCTCTTCGAACAGGGCCCGGTGCTCGTCGCTGAGGTCGCTGAACTCCTGAAGGGTCGGAAGGTCTTGGAGACCGCTCAGACCGAAGAACTCCAAGAAGAGCGGGCTCGTCCCATAGACGAGCGGCCTGCCCGGCTCGTCCTTGCGGCCGAGGATTTTCACCAGACCGCGCTCGGCCAGCATCTTGAGCGACGAGCCGGAGTCGACGCCGCGGACATCATCGACCTCGGGCCGCGTCAGCGGCTGGCGATACGCGACGATCGCCAAGGTTTCGAGCTGCGCGCGGCTGAGCCGAAGGGGCT
>JAHELW010000193.1 GCA_024643985.1 Myxococcales bacterium
CAACAACCTGCTCCAGGGCTCGATGCAGGTCGAGCTGACGATCGGAGCAAACGGAAGCGTCAAAGGGGTGTCCGTGAGTGGTTCCCTCGGCGATCGGCAGGTCTATGCCTGCGTCCGACGCGTGGCCAAGACGTGGCGCTTTTCCAAGCCGACGAACGGATGCGTTCGCATCAACGTTCCGTTCCAGATGACGCCGAAGCTTTGACGGACTCAGTGCTGCGCAAAACGCAGCGCGTCGGCCACGTCGACGGGGCTTCCGATGAACACCGGGGTCCGCTGGTGAAGCTCGGTCGGCACGATGTCTAGAATGGCGTTCTTGCCGTCCGATGCAGCGCCGCCCGCGGCCTCGACGAGAAACGCCATCGGCGACGCTTCGTAGAGCAGTCGAAGCTTGCCGCGTTTGTTCTTGACGTCGGGTGGGTACACGAAAATGCCCCCGCGGAGCAGCGTTCGATGGAGGTCGGCGACCATGGCCCCGATGTACCGCAAGCGGTAGGCCTGCTTGTTTTCGCTGGGCGCCTTGATCCAGTCGACCCACTTCTGGGTCCCCTCGGACCAGTTGTGGTAGTTGCCCTCGTTGATCGAGTAGATGCCGCCACGCTCCGGAATTCGGATCTTCGGGTGAGACAGAAAGAACTCGCCGACCCCGGGGTCGTAGGTGAATCCGTCGACCTGGTCACCGGTGGAGTAGACGAGCATGTTCGACGAACCGTAGATCACGTAGCCCGCCGCCACGATGTCCCTGCCCTTTTGAAGGAGGTCTTCGAGGGTTCCCTGCTGGCCTTCGGGCGTGACCCTGCGATGGATCGAGAAGATCGTTCCGATCGACGCGTTGATGTCGATGTTGCCGGAACCATCGAGCGGATCGAACTGCAGCACGTACTTGCCCTGCGGATACTGACTGGGGATCTTGATCGGCTCCTCGACCTCTTCGCTGCCCATGATGCATACGTGGCCCCCGGCCTCGACGGTTTGCACGATCGTCCGGTTGGCGAAGTCGTCGAGCTTCATGACCTGCTCGCCCTGAACGTTCGTCGTCCCCGTGCGTCCGAGGATTCCGGAGAGACCCGCCTTGCTCACCCGGCTGCCGATGATCTTCGCAGCCAGCATGATCTGCTGGAAAAGCCCCGTGAAATCGCCGGTTGCCTCCGGCATTTGCCGCTGGCGATCGAGCAGGTGCCGCTCTAGCGTCGTTCCGATGGGGCTTTCGTGGAGAGGGCCGATCGAGACTGCGTGAGTCATGGTTTCCGGGCATACCAGTTGCCCCGAACGCACGCTAGGACTCCCCAAATTAGGGTACCTATCCACGGCCATGATAATGTAAACTTACCGTGGTAGGGGAGTCGTGACCAACTTTCGCAATTGGTTGGAGCAGGTGCAGAAGAGCCGGGTCGGCACCCCGCGTATTCGCGGGATGAAGGGTCTTCCGGGCGTGCTTTCGCGCGGCAAGCTCAGCGTCGTGTACCAGCCGATCGTCTCGCTGACCACGATGGAGCCGTTCGCCTACGAGGCGCTCGTGCGGAGCGACTCCCCGCACTGGACCAGCCCGCCGAAGCTCTTCGAAGAGGCGATCAAATCGCGATGCGTTGGCGCGCTAGGGCGTGCGATTCGAGAGATCGCGACGTCGAACCTCGCCGGAAAGCCCCTCTTCCTCAACGTCCACCCCAACGAGTTCGACGAGTCGTGGCTCGTACAGCCCGATGACCCGATCTTCACGCACGACCAGCAAATCTTTCTCGAGGTGACCGAGTCGGTTCCGTTGAGCCACTTCGCGTACTGTCACAGCGTGCTTCGCGAGATCCGCGGCAAGGGCGTCTCCCTCGCCGTCGACGATCTCGGAGCTGGCTACTCGAACCTGAAGTATATCGTCGATCTCAAACCCGAAATCGTGAAGCTCGATCGCACGCTGATCGCGGATCTCGCCGACGACCGGCGCGCGCAGGTGCTGGTTCGACACATCGTACGTCTTTGTCAGGAGCTCGGGGCGTTGGTCGTGGCCGAAGGGATCGAGCAAGAGACCGAGATGCAGGTCGTAATCGACTGCGGTGCGCACTACGGGCAGGGTTACTACTTCGCGCGTCCTGCCTATCCGGCGCCCGGGGTGAGCGCGACGCCGCGCGCGATCATCAGCCAGGGCGCCTGAGCTCAGCTCTCAGAAGGGCACCGACTGAAAGCTGATGTCGCCCGCTTCGTGGCCTTGAATCTCGAAGATGCCGGTGACCCTCGGGCCTTCTGCTCCGCGCTGCGTGGCGACTACGAGGTCGATTGCGCTGCCGACGAGCTGCGTCACGCAATCCCGCGCGGCGCCTCCGCAGCCTGCGGCGAGGATCAAACCCTCGATCGGGTTCTTGCTGCTCCAGCAGTGCACGCCGAGAAGGTGACCGGGCTCCCGGCCGAGCACGGCAGTCAAAGCGGTCAACGTGTCCCCGCCGCTGAGGTCGTTGATGATCAGGTGCTCGGACTGCAATCGCGTTCCGTGCCCGATCGCGTGGACGAGTGAAAGATCAGAGTCTGCGGCTGTGAGAGACACGATCCGGTCCCGGTCGATCTCGAGGTTCGGTACGGCCTCGATCGCCACTACCCCTTCGGCCTCTGGGAGCTCGAGCGCAAGCGCCGACATGACCTGCGTGACTCCGGATCCTCGCGGCCCGGCGACGACGATGTTGCGGCATTCCGCGACTGCTTTGGCGAGATAGGTCGCCGCCTCGTCGCTCATCCAGCTTGCGGTGGCGAGCTCCTCGAGGCGCTTCGCGCTGCCCATGCGGAGCTCGATCACCGGTCCTCGCGCTACGATCGGGGACTGCAGGATCGTGACTCGCGGCCCGAATGAAAGACGGCCGTGAAGAACCGGCCGTTCGCCGAGTGTCTGTCCGGTTTGCGCAGCCAGCCTTCGTGCAACGCGGGCAAGCGCGCTCGGCGATGAGAACTCGAGCTGCGTGGTCTCGAGACCTTCCCCCTTGTCGACGAAGACGTGCTCGGGCCCGTTCACTAGAATGCTGCGTACGGAGTCGTCCGAGAGGATGTCGTCGAGCGCGCCGAGACCGACCGCTTCGTGCAGCGCGACGTGTGCAATGGCCCGCATGTCGACGTCCGCGTTGACCGAGCCCTCGTTCTGCATCGCGAGAAACGTCTCCGCGATGGCAGCGCGCATTGCCGACCAACGTTCCTGGCTCTTCATCGACGCAGGCTCGATGTCTTCGATGTCGATGCGTTCCCCGAGCCGTGCGAGAACGAGGCTCAGCGGGTCACCGGCGGGAATCGAGGTTTGGGTCTTCTTGGAAGGCGGCGGCGCGTCCGTCGCACGGTTCTCGATGCCCGGCGGAAGGCTCGTCGGAAGCACGTCGTCTTCGATCAATCGCGACCCCGCCGTGCGCGGGCGGCGCACCATCGAGGGACGCCGCATCGGCATCGAGCTCTTCGCGGGCATCGAGGTCTTCGGCGGAAGCGGTGGAGGCTCCGAGAGGGCCGGCGCCGAGCTCTTCGTCACGGCGTCGTCGTTCGCGGGCTCGACCGTGAGAATGAAATCCGCGATGTAGATCTTGTCACCGTGTTTGAGCGGGTGCGGCGACGTGATCTTTCGGCCGTTGACCCACGTTCCGTTGGTGCTGTTTAGATCGGTCACCACGGCCTGCTCGTCTTTGAGGGTCAAGCGCGCGTGCTGCTTCGAAACGTTGCGCTTCGGCAGAACGATGTCGTTGCCTTGGACGCGCCCCACCGTCAGCTCGGCTTTCGAAAAATCGAGCCGGCGTCGTACGCCCCCCTCATCGGTGATGACCACCGCGTACATCTCGCTCGGACCATTCAAAAGGGGGCAACGCGTCCCGTCAAGTCCGCGCCATGGAATCTCGCCCGGCGGGCTGACCCAAGGGACTGGTTCTCACCCGGGGGGCCTAGTCTTCGAAAGGCCTGGAATCATTGGCGGTTTGCGACTCGGCGGCTGTTTGGCGGGGCGATCGGGGTTAAAAAAACCACCACCGGACGGGTCAACTGGGTTAGCTTACCGCGCATGCCGGGAGGGTTCTTGATCGTGGAGGACGAGCCGACGCTCGCTCGGACTCTGGCTCGCACATTCGGCCGTCACGGCCCGGTCGAGGTCGTTCACAGCATGGCTGCGGCCCGCGAGCAGCTCGAAGCGCACGACGAGTGGACCGGGGTGGTGCTGGACCTGATTCTGCCCGACGGATACGGGCTGGACTTGCTGTCCGAGATTCGCCGGTCGCACGGAGGGCTCCCGGTGCTGGTGCTGACGGGCGAGCTGAATCGTGATGTAGTTAACAAAGTTCAGACCATGCGCGGCGAGTACGTCTGCAAGCCCGCATCGGCCGACAACCTCAACCCGTTCATCCAGCGTGCACTGGCGCAGGAGCGGGTCGATGACGCCGCGATCGGACAACGCATCGAGCATCTCGCCCGCCAGCTCAAGCTCACCCGTCGCGAGACCGAGCTCCTGACCCTGTCGGTCGACGGCCTTTCGCGCAAAGAGCTCGCCGATTCCCTCGGTGTTGCCGAAAATACCGTGAAGGCGCAAATTCGGTCCCTTCTCAAAAAAAGCGGCGCCCGGAGCCTCGCGACGCTCGCCCAGAAGGTGATCAAAGGCGCCACGCGCGACACCGTGCCACCCGAAGACGCGACGGTATCTACAGAGTGAGCACGCTAGCGACGCGGTCGAGGTCGTGCTCGATCTCGACGCGGCTTCCGTCTCGCGTTGCAGCAGCCCGTCCTCCGGCGAGAATCTTCACGCGCTTCGGGAGCTCTCCTTCGATCGCCGCGATCTCGTCACGCGCGGCTTCAGGGTCGAGATTGGTCACCGACAGCATCAGGAGCTCCGCTTCGGTGTCCTTTACCGCGAACGCGATTTCCTCGGCGGGAAGGTTCGGGCCGAGGTAGAGGACGCTCCAGCCGTGCATCGCGGCGAGCATCGAGACCATCAGCGCGCCGAGCTCGTGGTCTTCGTGGGCGGGTGTCGCCACGACCACGCGTCGCCGCGCCTCGCTCGAGGGATAGAGCCGCATCAACGAAAAGAGCAGGCCCCGCATCACGGTGGAGCAGGCGTGCTCGTGGGCGATGCGAAGGTTTCCCCGCTCCCAGCGATCTCCGACCTCGGTGAGAATCGGGGCTACGACCGACTTCAGAAACTCGACTGGCTCGGTGCTGAGAGCGGCCCGCGACAGGAGCTGCTCGGCGTCTTCGATCCGAAGCCGTTCAACGGCCGCCATCACGCGCTGTCGCACCTCCGGGAGGTGCTGGGAGGCGTCGCGCTGCGTCTCCGGCGCCGGAAAAGCGGCTGCCATGTGTCGAAGGTCGACGTCTGGGAGCTTGGCGATGCTCCCGATCGAGTGGCCGCTCTCGACGAGGGTCCGGAGGAGGCGGAGGCGCTCGACGTCTGCATCGGTGTAGAGCCGGCCGCCGGCTTCGGTCCGCTTCGGAAGCACCGCGGCGTAGCGCTTCTCCCACATCCGCAGCGTGTGGGTCGAAAGGCC
>JAHELW010000194.1 GCA_024643985.1 Myxococcales bacterium
CTGCAACAAGGTACCGGCGTTCGCTCAAGCGCTTGCCGCATCGCTTGCGGATCGGTTGCGGAGCAGCACGAGCCGGCCGCCTCCTCCGCCCTCGGAGCCGAGGAGCGACGTCCTCGGCGGCACGGTGCGCGGAGACGAGCGCTGGATGCCGCCGGCGGCTAGGAAAGCAGCCGCGGAGGGCGCGACCATGCCGTTCGTGCGGGTCTCGGCCTATGCACCCGACGATTCGGTCGTCGAGATGGTGCCGGCGAAGCTCATCGAGCAGCACCGGATGATCCCGCTCGAGCTTCGGGACCAGGTGTTGACCATCGGCATGGTCGATCCGTTCAACGAAGTCGCAATTCGCGATCTTCAGCGCCTCCTGAAGCAGGTGCAGCCGCGCGTCGTGGCGATTTCTTCCGAGGACTTCACGGCGGCAAAGCGCAGGCTGAAGATCCACCCCTCGAGCGCGGCGGGCCGGCGCGGGCAGCGCGTAGATCCGAATACAGTGGTCTTCGACGATGCCGACTCGAAACGCGAATCGGAGCGCGCGCTTCAGCGGGCGGGCGAGCAGGTCGTAGCGCTGGCGGCGCAGGTCGTAGCCGCGGGCCTCGAACGGAGCGCCAGCGACATTCACCTCGAGCCGGATCGGCGCGGTGTGCGCATTCGCTTTCGAGTCAACGGAGTGCTCGCGGACTGGGAGCACACGGTTCAGCCGCAGCTCGCCAAGGCGCTCATCGCGCGGTTCAAGGTGCTGGCGGGGCTCGACATCGCGGAGCGGCGGCGGCCGCAGGACGGACGCATCGGGATTCAGGTCGGCCGGCGCCAGGTCGACCTTCGAGTCGCGACGCTCCCGTCGAGCGAGGGCGAAAAGCTCGCGATGCGCATTCTCGAGGCAGCCGCGATGATGCGGTCGCTCGACGAGATTTTCGTGGAGCCGCGAACCCTTTCGGCGATGCAGGAGGTGATGCAGAGGCCGTACGGCGCCATTGCGGTGGCGGGTCCGACGGGCTCCGGCAAGACGTCGACGCTCTACGCGGCGCTCCACGAACGGAGGACCGTGCGCCCGGACACCAACGTCATCACCGCGGAGGACCCGATCGAGTATCGGCTCGACGGGGTGACGCAGGTGCAGGTGAATCACGCGATTGGCCTCGGCTTTGCGGAGATTTTGCGCGCGATGCTGCGCCAAGACCCGGACGTGCTGATGGTCGGCGAAATCCGCGATGCCGAGACCGCACAGCTGGCGCTCGAATCGTCGATGACGGGACACCTGGTGCTGACCTCGATTCACGCCAGCAACGCGGGCGCCGTGATTCAGCGTTTCGAAAATTTCGGCTGCGATCGGCCAATCATCGCGCAGTCGGTCGCGCTGGTGCTCGTGCAGCGGCTTGCGCGCCGACTCTGCCCGCACTGCACGGTCGACGCACCGGTGCCGGAGCTCGTGCGCGAGTCGCTGATCGCGCGAGAGCTCTACGACCCGCGTTCGTCCGTTCCCCTACCCCGTGCGACCGGGTGCGACGCCTGCGACCAGACGGGATTTCTCGGACGCGTGGCAGTCGTCGAGTCCCTGCAGCTCACGGATCCGATTCGCGCCATGCTGATGGCAAACCGCACGCTCGACGAGGTGATGAAGCTCGCGCAGGAAACCGACGCCTGGACTCGGTTCCCGCGGTACGCCGCCTTCATGATGGAGCAGCGCCTGGTCGGGCCGGCGGAGGCCCTCCTGGCGGTGGCTTCCTAGCTGCTACTCTTGCTCGCTCGCGAGCACCTCGGCGATGAGACTCGACGTAACGCCGTTGCGGCGCTCGGCGGTCCAGAAATTCTTGAGCGGATCGACGTCCATGACCGGGCTTGCGTGATCGCCGAGCGGGAGCCTGCGGCGTGTGACTCCAGGAAGCCCCGTGCTCGCCGCGGGCACCAGTCCGTCATTCGGTTCGTCCCGAACGGCGTTCATGTAGATGTTGGTGAGGTCCATGAGGCCGATGGCGGCGACGGACTCGGATAGGGCCGTCGTGACTCGCGCGCGGATGAGCGTGACGGCGGCCGCCGTCGACCTGCTCACCACGCCCGAAATGTCCCGCGGGGTCTCGGCGTAGTTCTCGCGAACGATTTGGGAGATGCGCGCAATCAGACCCGCATCGAGAATGCGCTCCGCGAGCGTGCCCGCAAAGGCCGCCACCGTGTTGCCGGCCTCGTACGTGGAATAGGCGGTGATGACGGGTATCTTGGACGTGAGGGACCGGATGCGCTCGGCTTTGTCCTCCATGTAGCGGGCTCGAGTCGAGGTCTTGAGATCGTCCACCGACGCGCTGTTGCCTCCAAGCGCATCGAGCAAGACGCGGCTTGCGGTCACTGGGGGCGAATCGGCAATCGGAGAGCCGTAAAAGGGCGCCTGAAGCGCCACCCAACCGACGACGGTGCTCCCCCAGAGCTCTTCCGCGTCGAGCAATGCGTGAAGGGTATCGAGGCCACCCTTGCTGTGCGTGACGAGGACGAACCGGGTGCTCGCGTGGCGCCGGAGGAACACGCGAATTGCGGCAGCGTTGTGGGGGACGGTCTCTGTGCTGTCGTAGGCGTGAGAGACTCGCGCGAGATTTCGAAAGGGAATGCCGAGCGCGGTGAAATGAGCCTCCTGGGTGTGAAAGGTGATGAAACCCCCGGGCTGAATCGGGAGAGGAAACCAAGGAAGGGAGTCGGCGATTGCATCGCCGACCCGAAAGTCGATGCTCTTTTCCCCAGGAAGGTCGACGTGGACGTTGAGTGCGCGCGCGCTCTGTCGAAGGGATTCGTTGAGCTCGCGCTCGATGTTGATGCTGAACGCCTCGTAGAGCTCGGACATGAAGCCGCCGATCAGCAGGATCTCGTGGCCATCGGGCAGCGACTCGAGGTCGGTGAGCGCCGAGTCGCCGAGGCCGGTGCCGCCACTCGCGCCGGCAGCGCGGCCGAGCGCGTCAGAGCCGCCGCCCCGACCCCCGGTGGCGCCGCTACCGCTTTCGGCGCGGCACCCGCGCCCGCCGCTGCTGCACCCTGCTCCTGCGACCGCACACGCACCGGCCGCAACGACCAGCAAGATGGCGGACGCGCGCGACCGGGCGTGGCGCCGAACGCTCTTGGCGATGTTGGTATACCGGACGGCCACAGCCCGCTCACCCGAAGAGAATCTCGTACACCATCACGAACGCTGCACCGACGGCCGTTGCAAGAAGCGCAAAGCCGACGATGGCCCGCACGCTTCGCGGCTCGGGTCTGCCGGCGAGGTCGAGCAGGACGAGAGCGCTTGCAAGCGAGAGCGCCATGATGACCGTCGCGTCGAGCGCGCCCGCCGACAGCGAGCCAAAACCGCCGACCAACAGCATGATGACGGCGATCCACATCGCCACTTTTCGAAAAGCGAGAGTCTTCGACATGACGACTCCGAGACTAGCCGGCCCACCCGGCATTCGCGAACTACCAAATTCCCGGAATCAACCTGTAGCGCACCCGCGCGAGATAGTCGGCATACCCCGGCAACGTGTCGCGCAGGTGGCCTTCTTCGACCCGGATACGCAAGAGAAGGCTCGCGAACACCACTGGCAGCGCCAACACGGCCGCGTAGCTCTGCAAATACAGCGCGAGGCCGAGCAATGCGACGAGGAATCCGGTGTAGAACGGGTGCCGAACGCGCGCGTAGAGGCCGGTATCGACCAGCGTGTGCCCGCGCTCGCTTTGATCCCGAACGACGGGGGTTGCGAACGCGTTTTGATAGAGCGCCGCGATGATGAGCGCGTACCCGGCCACCGCAACCCCCGCTCCCGCCGTCGATACCCAAGCGCCCGGACCCGGAAGCAAGTGCCAGTGGAACACGTCGAGCGGAATCAAGATCATCCATGCGCCCACGGCCAGCCCGATGAATGCCGTCGCGACCCGGTCGGCAGCGGGCTGCTTTCGACTGATCGCCGGCTCCAGACGCGCCTCGAGGCTGGAAGGCGCTGCAGCCGCGAGCCACACGATCGTTGCGAACAGCATGACGCCGTACACCGACAGAAATCGAATCGCACGCGGCCAGTCCAGCGTTCCGGCAGGGATCAACAGAAGCGCACCGAGCAAGAGGAGCTGGAAGATCCCCGAGACGATTCCGCGCGCAATCAACATCGCAGCCACCTTCCCCGATCGGTCAAAGCCGACTGATGTCGCTCGCCGTCAGGCCGTCGCGCTCGATTAGCATGTACTTGTCGCGCGTCACCTCGTCGGCCTCTTTCCAACCGGCGTTGGCCTCGTTGAGTCGCCGCTGGGTCCGGTTGGCGCGCTCCTTCAACGGGCGTCCATAGCAGCCTTCGTTGTCGAGGGCGTGGGTGACCGACGCGCCTTCGAGCCAATGCCGAAGGAGCCTGTGCGACTGGCTCGCCCGCCGTACGAGCGTGATCGCCGGAG
Organism: Myxococcales bacterium; assembly: GCA_024643985.1. GTDB lineage: Bacteria > Myxococcota_A > Polyangia > Polyangiales > Houyiibacteriaceae > SG8-38. The sequence goes on from JAHELW010000194.1 coordinate 4,393, forward strand.
CCTGTCCGACTGGCCTGTCCACGGTGTAGAGACGCACGAAGTAGGTCCGCCCAGCCTCCATGTAGAGCTCGATGCGATAGGTCGTTCCATACCCGAGGACGTAAAAGAGATACGGTCCTGGCGGTGTCGGGAGGACCTGAGCCTCGCGGCCCCCCACCTCGGCGACGCATCGCTTGTCGGCGCCAAACACCGTGAAGGTCATCTTCCGGTCGACGCGCTGGTTTTGAATGAACACGACGAGCGCCTGGCCCTCCGGCGCAACGAAATCTGCCCTCGCTCCCGCCTCTGTCGCGTCCGCAGCCGCCCGCAAAGGGCCTGCCGCCCATCCGAGAGCGAGCAGCACGACGGCCAATGAAATCCGCTTCACAGCCAATTTCTGTCACGAATCCAGCTATGATCTACCCAAATGCAAGCAGCCACGCGCATCGCCGGGCTCCTTTTCGCCGCATTCTGCCTGGCGGCGTGCAGCCGTCACGGCCAAGAAACGACCGCATCAGAGGCCAAGCGGGCCGCGCAGCTCCCTTCGCCGATCCCGGACGGCCGAACGCAGCTCGTCACCGTCGTCTCCAATCTCTGGACCGATTATCGCGCGACGCTTCGCCGCTACGAACGCGAACCCGGCGAGAAGTGGCGGCAGGTCGGAGCACCCGTCGATGCCGTGCTTGGACGCGAAGGCTACGGCTGGGGCCGAGGGCTCCACGGAAACGGCCGGCCCGACGGACGCCCTGGCCCACTCAAGCGCGAAGGCGACGGCCGCTCGCCGGCCGGTGTCTTCGAGATCGGCGCGGCCTATGGATACGCCGCCGCGCGAGAGGATCTATCGGTCCCTTACGTGCAAGCTACCGCCGACCTCCGATGCGTCGACGACCCGCACTCCGACCACTACAACCGCATCGTCTCGACCGCGGACACCGAAGTCGATTGGAAGAGCGCCGAGCACATGCGGCGCGACGACGACCTCTACGCCTTGGCGCTCGTCGTCGAGCACAACACGAAAACGACGCGACGCGCGGCCGGGAGCTGCATCTTTCTCCATCTTTGGGAGGGCCCGGACAAGGGCATGAGCGGG
>JAHELW010000195.1 GCA_024643985.1 Myxococcales bacterium
GCGCAACCGGCTGCTCGAGCTCGGGGTCGAAGAGACTGTCTTGGACGACGTCGACCTCGAGGTCGACGAGGAGATCGACGCTGCCGTACGCTTTGCGGAGGAGTCGGAGCCGGCCCGGCAGGACGTCATGATGAGCACCGTACTAGCTCCAGAGGGCGAATCGTGAGGGAGGTTCGATACCGGGAAGCCCTGCGCGAGGCCATGTTGGAAGAGATGGAGCGTGACGAGACCGTGTTCCTGATGGGTGAGGAAGTGGGGCACTACCAGGGTGCGTACAAGGTCTCCGAGGGGCTGCTCGACAAGTTCGGTGCCCGCCGCGTCATCGACACGCCGATCGCAGAGGCAGGCTTCGCCGGGGTCGGGGTCGGTGCGGCGATGGCGGGCCTTCGCCCGATCATCGAATTCATGACGTGGAATTTCTCCTTCGTGGCGTTCGATCAGATCATCAGCAACGCCGCGAAGATCCATCAAATGAGCGCGGGCTCCATCCGGGTGCCCATCGTTTTCCGCGGACCGAACGGCGCGGCCAAGCAGGTCGCTTCGCAGCACAGTCACAGCGTCGCTCCGTTTTATACGAACATTCCCGGGCTGTACGTGGTTCAGCCCAGCACTCCGCGCGATGCAAAGGGGCTCTTGAAGAGCGCGATCCGAAGCAACAACCCGGTGGTGTTTTTGGAGGGCGAGACCCTCTACGGGGTCAAAGGTGAGGTGCCGGACGAAGGCGAGGACGAGCTGATTCCGATTGGAGAAGGCCGCGTCGCACGCTCCGGCAGCGACTGCACGATCGTGTCTTGGGGCCGTCCCTATTACACCGTCCTCGCTGCCGCCGAAAAGCTCGCAGCCGAGGGCATCGACTGCGAGGTGGTCGATCCTCGCACGCTCCGGCCGCTCGATACCCGCCTCATGGTCGACAGCCTCAAAAAGACGAACCGGTGCGTAATCGTACACGAGGAGTGGCCGTATGGAGGGCCCGGTGCCGAGATCGTAGATCGACTGCAGCGCGAGGCGTTCGACTATCTCGACGCGCCTCTCGAGCGCGTCACAGGGCTCGACGTACCCATGCCGTATGCGCTCAATCTCGAAGACGAAGTGCTTCCCACGGAGGAACGCGTGATCGACGCCGTCAAACGCGTCAGCTACGCAGAGTAAGCCATGGCGAAAATCATCGGACTACCCAAGCTCTCGCCCACGATGGAGGAAGGCACCCTCGTCAGCTGGACCAAAAAAGAGGGCGACGAGGTCGATGTCGACGATCTCCTCGCCGAAGTCGAGACCGACAAGGCCACCATGGAGTTTCGGTCCTTCGACCGTGGCGTGCTCTTGAAGATCCTGGTCGAAGAGGGAGAGACGCTCGAGCCGGACGTTCCAGTCGCGATCATCGGCAAGGCGGACGAAGACATCAGCGACCTCCTGGCACAGGTGGAGTCCGGTGCGGGCAAAGCTCCGGAGCCGGCCCCGAAGAGCGGAACGGAATCCCAGCCAGAGGCTGAGCCGGAGCCGGTAAAGTCGGAGCAAGCGCCGGCTGAAGCGCCTGAGCCTGCGCCGGCACCGTCCGAGTCGGCCTCGGCGAGTGCGAGCTCCGGGGGGCGGGTGTTGTCTTCACCGCTCGTTCGCAAGCTAGCTCGCGAAAGGGACATCGATCTTCGGACCGTGAATGGTTCTGGCCCTCACGGGCGGATCATCAAGCGGGACATCGAGTCGTACACGGCTCCGTCCGCCCCTTCGGTAGGCGCCACGGCGGAGCGGCGTTCGCCCCGAATCGTCAACGCGAGCAGCATGCGACGCACGATCGCACGAAGACTCACCGAGTCGAAGCAAACGGTTCCCCACTACTACCTGACGATCGACGTCGACATTGCGCCTCTTTCCGAGGCCCGAAAGGCCATGAACGCGGCGCTCGAGGCCGAGGGCCGCAAGGTTTCGCTCAACGACTTGATCATCAAGGCGGCGGCGGTCGCTCTTCGTCGCGTCCCCGAGGTGAACGCTTCCTGGATGGACAAGGAAATCCACTACCATCAGGTCGTCGACGTCTCGGTGGCCGTCGCGATCGACGACGGCTTGATGACACCGGTCGTGCGCGATGCGGACCGAAAAGGGGTCGCGGAGATTGCGGAAGAGGTGCGGGACCTCGCCGCGCGCGCCAGGGACAAGAAGCTTCAGCCCGAAGACATGACGAACGGTACTTTTTCGATCAGCAATCTAGGGATGTTTGGAATCGAAGAGTTCTCCGCGGTGATCAACCCGCCCGAGGCGGCGATCCTCGCCGTCGGCACGCTTCGGGAGGAGCCGGTCGTCGTCGACGGCGCGATCGTGCCGGGGCGTCGCATGCGTTTCACGATGAGCTGCGATCACCGCGTCATCGACGGCGCAACCGGCGCCAAGTTCATGGCGGCCTTCAAAACGATCATCGAATCCCCGCTAACCATGCTCCTTTGAGGGGACATTCTCCCCCTCAAAAACCGCGGTCTTTCCAACTACTTACAACCCACACCGCGAAAACCCGAATTCACGCCCGCATACGGGGCACGGAAAAAACACGACGCAGGCGCTCCGCGGAGCGGGAGCGCCTGCAAAGGTGGCCCGCAAGGCCGGAGAATCGGTCGCGACGCCCGTGCTCGCGAGTGGGTGCCCGCTCGCTACGCTCGCCCCCACTCGCTGTGCTGGGCATCCCGACCGATTCTCCTCCGCATACGTCCTACCGCTGCGTACTGAATCCGGGTTTTCGCGGTGTGGGTTGCAACACCTCGAAATGACAGCCTTCCGACAGGGGGAGCATCCCCCCCTCTTGACCCACACCGCGAAAACCCGAATTCGAGGTAGCGCTACCGCGCATACGGGGCTCGGAAAAAACACGACGCGGGCCTGCGCGGAGCGGGAGGGCCTGCAAATGTGGCCCGTAAGACTGAAGATGTAGGCCACGCACGCCCTCCCTCGGGCTGCGCGCCAATCGCCGGTGGTAACTGTCTTGGCGATTGTCACTTGGCACGTCCGCTCCGACCCACGTCGCGTTTTTTCCGAGCCCCTAGGCAAGCGTTGTGCCCCTCACCAGGCGGGCATGATGCAGGCAGAAGCGCGAGCCGGAACGGCGAAGCCCGGCGCGCATGCGCCGCCAAGCCCGAAGGGCGCGGAGGGAGGATTACGGGCGGGGGTGGGTGGGTCGGATATAACTAAACCAAACCAGGCTCCCAATACGGCAACCACACCCCGGCCTCGACCGGGTTTTCGCGGTGTGGGTTGTAAGTGGTTGGAATCAGGGGGGTTGCGAGGGGGGAGCGTGTCCCCCTAGCAGGCGCCGTGGAAGCGCTTTGCGTCTGCGGGGAAGATCTTTCCTGGATTCAGGATGTGCTTGGGGTCGAAGACGTCTTTGATCTTCTGCTGAAGAGCGATCAGCTCGGGCGATTGCTCCATCGAGAGGTAGGGCGCTTTCAGGACGCCGATTCCGTGCTCGCCGCTCAGGGTGCCCCGAAGCTCGAGGACTCGTTGAAAGAGGGCCTCGACCGCCGCATCGACGTGAGCCTTCTCGTCCGGGTCGTTCCACAGGAAGTTCACGTGGAGGTTTCCATCTCCGGCGTGCCCGTAGGTCGGGATCACCAGCTCGTGTCGATCGGAAAGCTCCGCGCAGTAGCCGAGCAGCTCCGCCATCTTCGTACGGGGGACGACCACGTCCTCGGAGAGCTTGTTTGCGGCCTGACGCTTTAGGCTGTGGCTGAGCTCACGCCGGGAAGCCCAAAGCCGCTCGCGCTCACCGCTGTGCTGCGCGACCAAGACTTCGAGCGCGCCGAGGTCGAAGAGGATGTTGCCCGTTCGCTCGAGGTCGTGTTCGAGCCTCGCAGCTTCGCCGTCGAGCTCGATCAAGAGCATCGCCTTCGTCTCCTCGGGAATCGTCAGCCCGGCCTCGGGCCGAACGATCCGGATCGCCTCTTCGTCGAGCAGCTCGATGCAGGCCGGAAGCTCTCCTCGAGCCATCAGCGACGAAACCACGGGCGCCACATCGTCGAGGCTCGAAAAGCAAGCAAGCGCCGTGACCGTCGCCTCTGGCTTGGGGATCAAACGCAGCGTGGCCTCGGTCACCACGCCGAGCGTGCCCTCGCTTCCAACCATCAGCGCCGTCAGATCGTAGCCGGTGACGCCCTTCTTCGTTTCGCGTCCGAGCTTCAGAATCGTTCCGTCGGCGAGCACGACGTCCATGCCCATCACGTATTCGCGGGTGACCCCATACTTGAAGGCGCGAGGGCCGCCGGCGTTGGCCGCGAGGTTGCCGCCGATGGCACACGAATCCCGCGAGTTCGGATCCGGAGGGTAAAAGAGCCCTTCTTCCTCGGTTGCCCGCTTGAGCTCGCCGGTGATCACCCCAGGCTGCACGCGCGTCGTGAGCTCGTGCCGGTCGATGCCCTCGATTGCGTTCATCTTCTCGAACGCAAGCACGATTCCGCCTGGCACCGGAACCGCCCCACCGACGCGACCCGTTCCTCCGCCCCGGGGCGTGACCGGGACCTCGTGCTCGTACGCCGCCCTCATCACGGCCGAGACCTCGGCTGTCGTCTTGGCGCGAACCACCGCCTCGGGCATGCAGGGCTCCGCTTCGCTGTCGTCGTGCGCATACCCCTCGAGAAGACTCGCGTCTCGAATGACCGAGCCGCTTCCGCAGGCGCGCTCAATCGCGACCAGGGCGCTCTCCAAGGATGACATGTCACAGCCTTGGGGCGGCCTGCGCGGACGGTCAAGCTCCCTCGGGGTGCGGCGTGCGAAAGCAGCCGATCGGCGCTACCATCTCCCGTTCGCCCGGCGCGGGCGCCTTCGCGCCGTCCCCCAAAGTCATGCGCTTCTTTGCTTACGTTTTGCTGGTCGCCTCGACCGCAGCGGGTTGCGGTGAAACCGCCGCCAGCGCGGTTTCTCCGGACGGAGGACCCGACGCGTCGGTCGATCCCGACGGAAGCGTTGACATGGACGGCTCCGTACCCGACGGGTCGATCGACGGCGGCGGCGGGGACGGAGGCGTGCCCGACGGAGGCACCCCGGATGGGGGCTCCTGGTGCGAGACGTCCACCCTTTGCCCGTCGTGTCCAGATCCGGACTCGCTCTGCGATGCGGAAAACCCCTGCCCGGCGGGCGAGGAATGCCTCTCGACCGGGTGCGAGGACCTGTCCCGCTGCTTTCAGATCGGCGGCGGCACGTGCGAAAACGACGCGGATTGCTGCCAAGAGAGCGAGCTCTGCTGTGCCGGCGAGGTCTGCGAGACCCAGGAATACGTCTGCGATCGCACGGTAGGCCGATGCCTTCGCGCTGAGCCCGGCTGCAGCGATTCCGTCGACTGCGTCCCCGGTTTCGCGTGCGAGCAGGGCGCGTGCGTCGACCGGCGGGTGCCCTGCGCCACCGCAAGCGACTGCCCCCATGGCTACACCTGCTTTTCCGCCGCCGTCGATCAGCGGTTTTGCCGACGG
>JAHELW010000035.1 GCA_024643985.1 Myxococcales bacterium
GGTGTCGCGCACCGTCCGGCTCACGACGCCGTGATGAACGATTTTCACGGGGAGGAGCGCTGCGCCCTCGATGTCGAGGAGGCGCCCCCGCGACGGCTTGAGCCCGACGAGACCGCAGCATGCCGCGGGGATTCGGATCGATCCGCCGCCGTCGTTGGCGTGCGCGATCGGAACCACCCCCGCGGCCACGAGCGCCGCGGAGCCGCCTGACGAACCGCCTGGGCTGTACCCGAGCTTCCACGGGTTGTGCGTCGGGCCGTGTAGGAGCGCTTCGGTCGTTCCCGTGAGACCGAACTCGGGCGTCGTGGTCTTGCCGAGGCTGATTAGGCCGGTCGCGAAAAACTGCTCCGCAAAGGGCGATGTCGTCTCGACGGGGGTCGAGGGAAGCCCTCGGGAGCCAAATCGCATCGGTGCGCCGGCGACGGGGTCGGTGTCCTTGATGAACGAAGGGACGCCGGCGAAAAGGCCCGTGCGGGGCCGCTCCGCCTCCTCTCGGGCGGACTCGAACTGGCGCGCCGCGAGCGCGTTGAGCAGGAAGTCAGCATGCTCCGCCCGCGCGACGGCCGCCTCGACCGCTTCGATTGCTCGAATCTCGCCGTGGCGAATCCGGCGGGCAATCTCGACGGCATCGGCCGCGCCGAGCACGTCGTCGCGAAACGCGCTGAAGGTGGAGGCACCCGGAATGGAGTCAATTCGCACCATGGTTCGATATCACATAGCCTCGCCCCATGGCATCCGGCTCCACCAAGGCGATTCTCGCGGCGATGTTTGCAAACATGGGAATCGCAATCGCGAAGTTCGTCGCTTACATATTCACGTCGTCATCCTCGATGCTTGCCGAGTCGATCCACTCGGTCGCCGACACCTCCAATCAGGCGCTGCTCCTGCTGGGGGGCCGCAAGGCCAAGCAGCACGCGACGGCGGAGCATCCCTTCGGATACGGACGCGAGCGCTATTTCTGGTCGTTCATCGTCGCACTCGTGCTGTTCAGTCTCGGCGGCCTCTTCGCGATCTACGAAGGCTGGCACAAGCTTCACGAGGAAGACCACGGCGTGACGAAGGTCGGATGGGCAATCGGCGTGCTCCTTCTCGGGATCGTGCTCGAGGGATTTTCGTTTCGGACCGCGGTCCGTGAGTCGCGGCCGCTCAAGGGGCAGGCCTCTTGGTGGGAGTTCATCAGGCACTCACGTTCGCCCGAGCTGCCCGTCGTCCTGCTGGAGGACCTCGGCGCCCTGACCGGCCTGGTCTTCGCATTGGTGGGGGTGTCGCTCGCAGCGATCACCGGAGAGTCGCGATGGGATGCCTACGCCACGATCTCGATCGGTGTCCTGCTCGTCGTGATCGCCGCAGTTCTCGTCTACGAAATGAAGAGCCTCCTGATCGGAGAGTCTGCGTACGGGCCCGTTCGCAGGCAGATCGTCGAGGCGATCGAGGGAACGGAGGGCATCGAGGCGCTGCTCGATCTGCGCACCCAGCACGTGGGGCCCGACCAGCTTCTCGTCGGCGCGGAGCTGCAAATGGATCCCAACCTCGACACGGATGGGGTCGCGCGCACGATCGACCGTGCAGAAGCACGCGTTCGGGCGGCGGTGCCGATCGCGAAGATGATCTACTTGGAGCCGGAGGCGACGACCAAAGGCGATCCGGGCTTGGCCCCGCAAGAATGATCGGCTACCAAGGGCGGCTATGAAGAGCTTCAAGAACAAAGTCGCCGCAATTACTGGCGCGGCATCGGGCATCGGCCGCGCGCTCGCCCTCGAGCTCGCCGGGCGCGGCTGCCACCTGGCGCTCTCCGACATCGACGAGGAGGAGCTCCAGGAAACCGCTCGAAAAGCAAGCGGCGTCGGGGTCCGGGTAACCTCCGTGCGGGTGGACGTCGCCGATCGCGAAGCCGTCTACGCCTGGGCAGAGCAGGTCGTTTCCGAGCACGGGAAAGTCAATCTCATCGTCAATAACGCGGGCGTAGCCCTCGGAAGCACCGTCGAAAAGATGAGCTACGGCGATTTCGAGTGGCTGATGGGTGTGAACTTCTGGGGCGTAGTCCACGGCACGAAAGCGTTCCTGCCTCATCTGAAAGCCACCGGTGACGGTCACATCGTCAACATCTCGAGCGTGTTCGGCCTAGCCGGGATCCCCTCGCAGTCCGCGTACAATTCGGCGAAGTTCGCCGTACGTGGGTTCACCGAGTCGCTGCGTGAAGAGCTCGACATGCTCGGCTACGGGGTGAGCGCAAGCAGCGTGCATCCCGGAGGAATCAAGACCAACATCGCGCGCGCCGCGCGAATGGACGAGAGCATTCGAGACCTCGGGCTCGGCGCCGAGGGGTTGGACACTCGGGAGGTGTTCGAGAAGTCGTTCATCACCACTGCCGAAAGCGCAGCTCGGACCATCGTCGAGGGCGTCAAACGCAACCAGCGGCGCATCCTCGTCGGGCCGGATGCTCGCGTCTACGACTGGATGGTGCGGCTTCTGCCCTCGGCATATCAGCGAATCGCAGTCGGGTACTCGAGGTTCGCCGCGAAATGACCCGGCGGGAACGGACGTGAAGCTCAAGTACATCCCCAACATGATCTGCGTCGTGCGCATCATCCTGGTTGCGCCGATCGTATGGAGCTTGTTGGAGCATCGGTACGGGCTTGCGCTGGCGTTGATTCTCATCGCGGGCCTTTCGGATGCGCTGGATGGGTTTCTCGCGAGGCGATTCGATTGGCGAACCCGGCTCGGGGGCCTTCTCGACCCCGCGGCGGACAAGCTCCTCATGTTTTCCGTCTTCGTCACACTGACGTGGTTGGGGTGGGTCCCCGTGTGGTTAACCGCGATCGTCGTCGGCCGCGACCTCATCATCATCGGCGGCACCCTGGTATATCAATTGCGCGTCGCACCGGTGCACGGCGAGCCGACCCAGGTCAGCAAGCTCAACACGGTGATGCAGATCCTCTTTCTTCTGGCTACCGTCAGCCACGCATGGGTCGGCTGGCCCTCCAAGATGGTCCTGCAGGTGCTGGGAGCTGGAATTCTCGTCACGATCGCGATCAGCACCGTGCAGTACGTGACGACGGGGCTGAGCCGTCTTCGAGAAACGAGACGCGAATCAGGTGACTAGCCGCAGCGTTCGGCTGCCTCGAACCGGCCCCGCATCTTGCCGAGCCACATGCTCATGAGGGCGCGCTTCGGGAGTCCGAGCGAGCGAAGCTCGTCCGCAATCGGATGCGCGCCGAGCGCGAGCCTCACCCCGCCCATGCGGACACCGAGGTTCTCCGCGCTCGATGAAAACGTGGTCTGGTGCAGCGCGCCGCCGATGTAGCTGTACGTGCGCAGCGTCTGCTCTGGGAACTCTCGCGTCCCGCCGATGGGCATGCTGATCTTCAGGACGTTCTGCCCGTCCTTGTTCCAGACGCAGCGCGCGCGGTCGCCCGTGGTGTCGAAATCGATCTCGTCGACGGTCTTCGGGAAGCCCCAGATGACCTGCCCCGCCTCGCACGTGAACGACTGGGTCACGGGGAGATGAAGAATGTGCGTCGGGAGCAGCCCGCGCAGCATGTCCGCCGCTGCCCCGACGTAGGGCAATCCGTTCTTCTCCCCACGCTTGCGCACGAAAAACGCGATCGAGATCTCGTTGTAGTCTCCGAGATCGTTGTCCCGATAGTCGATGCACGCGACGCTCAGAAGGCCGCGTCCCGGAAGAACCTCCGCGATCTCGAGCTCCGGTCCCGGCAGCAGCGCTTGCGCGGCGCGGGCACTCACCAACCACGTCGCAGTCGCAGAACACGCATCGCGGACGAGGCACGGCATTGTCACGAGGCGCCCCTGGATCTCGTATTCGCGAGGTCGCGTCTGATTCTCTGCTTCGGCTTCCATCGCGACGGAGTATATGGAAGGCTCCGGCCCGGCGCCACGGAGGCACCCGTATATGACTTCCGCCAAACCACGACTCTCGTTTCTCGATCGCTACCTGACGCTTTGGATTTTCGCAGCGATGGCACTGGGTGTCGGCCTCGGCTACCTGGTGCCCGGTTTCGCCACTGCGCTCGATGCGATGAGCATCGGAACGACCTCAATACCGATCGCGGTCGGCTTGATCCTCATGATGTATCCACCCCTTGCCAAGGTCCGGTACGAGGAAATGGGTCGAGTTTTCCGCAACAAGAGAGTGCTCACCCTTTCGCTGATTCAGAACTGGATCATCGGACCTGTCTTGATGTTCTCTCTGGCAGTCATCTTCTTGCCCGATCAACCGGAGTACATGGTCGGCTTGATCATCATCGGGTTGGCACGCTGCATTGCGATGGTCATCGTGTGGAACGACCTGGCGCTCGGCGATCGGGAGTTCGCCGCGGGGCTCGTCGCTTTCAACTCGATCTTTCAGATCCTGTTCTTTTCGGTATACGCGTGGTTCTTCGTCACTTGGCTGCCCGCACGGCTCGGGCTGGAGGGGATGGTCGTCGACATCACGATCGGAGAGATCGCCAAGAGCGTAGCGATCTACCTCGGAATCCCGTTTGCCGCCGGCTTTCTCACACGAACGTTTTTGATGAAAGCCAAGGGGCGGCAATGGTACGACGAGTCGTTTGCGCCACGCATCGGGCCGATCACGTTGGTCGCCCTTCTCTTCACCATCGTGGTCATGTTCTCCCTCAAGGGAGACACGATCGTGGCGCTGCCGTTCGACGTCGTACGCATCGCGGTTCCGCTCCTGATCTATTTCGTGCTGATGTTCTTCATCTCGTTTTGGCTTTCGAAGGTCGCCGGAGCGGACTACCCCGTCGCCACGACTTTGTCGTTCACCGCGGCGTCCAACAACTTCGAGCTGGCGATTGCCGTTGCCGTCGCTACTTTCGGGATCCATCACGGCGCGGCCTTCGCAGCGGTCATTGGTCCCCTCGTGGAGGTTCCCGTCATGATTGGCTTGGTGAACGTGGCACTCCGGCTACGGAAGCGGTACTTCCCGTCGGCAGCCTTGGCAGAAGCCAGCTAGGTCACGCGCGAGAACGCGTAGAGCATCTCGGATGCGATCTGAAGACAACGCGCGTCGTAAGCCGCAGTCTCCGACGGCGTTCCGTCGGCGGCCTTGGGATCGTCGTAGCGAATCGGCAAACGCCGAGCGGCGCCTAGAACGACTGGGCATGCCTCGTCGGCGTCCGAGCAGGTCATGATCGCCGCAAAACCCTCGCGAGGGTTGAAGGGGTCGTCGTACGCCTTCGAAAAGCACTCGATCGCCGGGGCGTCTTCGGCGTACGTCACTAGGTAGTGGGGATTTGCTCCCCCCGGGTTGTGCACTGCAAACCCGGCCCGCTCGATCGCGGCGACCGCTCGGGGGTTGAATGCGGTCGCTTCCGTGCCTCCCGAAAACGTGCGCACTCCCCCCACGCCGAAGTGCGCGGCAGCGGCGGAGGCCCAGAGCTGACCCATCTGACTCCGCCGGGAATTGTGCGTGCAGATGAAGTTCAACGAGATCTCTTCTTCCGCGTTACGCCGAGAGGAGACGAACTCGGTCAAGTCGTCGAGCAGATTCTTTCGAGCGCTGGGGATCTCGTCGATGTGCGGCGCCGCGCGCTTGATGTACTGTTCGAGCTCGGGTCGCATCGTGCGTGCCCTACCCCAAACGAGACGATGAAGCGAACGCACAGGCCATGGGTCACGAAAACGTTGCTCGTTGGGGCGGCACTGATTAGCGCTGCCTGCGGGGAACCCGCGAACGATGCAGGGTCGATCACGGTTACCGTCGAGTCTCAGGACAACATCGTCTCGGAGGACGGCGTCCTCGAGCTCACCTCCGGCACGCTGACGATTCAGTCGGTGTCTTTGATCGGCGACGCGGGCACGGTCCCGCTAGTCGGTCCCGCCACTATCGACCTCTCGCTGTCTGCCCAGGAGCTCGTGCTCCCCGGTCGCCTGCCGCCCGGCAGCTATTCAGGCCTTCGCATCGAGCTCGCGCCGGCAGCCGGGGGAACGAGGACGATCGACCTCGATCTGCGCGCGACGGCGACAGACGAGGCGGTCCGGGCGGTCTCCGACCTCCGCATCAGCGGAGACACCACCTTCCCGGAGGGCCCGAGGCTAGTCACGGAGTCCTCCCGGGTCGAGCTCCACCTCTTGCTCCGGGGGATGTTCTTTTACCTCGCGCCGCTGACGGATGCGGTCGACGGGGTCTTCCTGGCGGGCGAGTCGCACCGCGATTTCCTCACGATGGACCTGATCGGCATGTTCGACCTTCGCGTGTCCGACCCGATCGTCGCTACACGTCGAGCCGCCGCAGGCGAAGGGAGTTCGCGATGACGGAGACGGAGCTGAAGCTCATGGCGGCCGCTGCGATCATGGGGCTCAGCAGTAAGCCGAAAAACGGATACGCAACGCCGGCGGCGATCGGCACGCCGAGCGCGTTGTAGGCGAAGGCGAAGAAGAGGTTCTGCTTGATGTTCGCCATCGTGGCGCGACTGAGCCGGCGGGCACGGACGATGCCTCGAAGATCGCCCTTGACGAGCGTGACTCCCGCACTTTCGATCGCGACGTCGGTGCCTGTACCCATCGCGATGCCGACGTCGGCTCGTGCGAGCGCGGGAGCGTCGTTGATGCCGTCGCCGGCCATCGCGACGATTCTGCCGCTCTTCTGAAGACGTTCGATCGCGTCGGCCTTTTCCTCTGGAAGGACTTCCGCGATCACCTCGTCGATCGAGAGCTTGGACGCGACCGCTTCGGCGGTCGTCCGGTTGTCGCCCGTCAGCATGACGATGCGCAGTTGATCTTGGCGGAGCGCCGCGATCGCCTCTGGGGTGCCCTCTTTGATCGGATCGGTCACTCCGAGGACAGCGCGCGTCTCGCCGTCGACCACCACGAACATCGCGGTCTGACCGTCGCCGCGAAGCTCCTCTGCCCGCTCGGCGAGCCCGCCCATGGACACACCGAGCTCCTCGAGCATCCGTCGATTGCCGAGCGCTACGTGGCGTCCGTCCACCCTGCCGCTGACGCCCCGTCCGGTGTGCGATTCGAAAGAGCCTGCGGGGGACAGCGAAGCGCCGCACGCGAGTGCGCCCTCCACGATGGCATCCGCCAGGGGGTGCTCGCTCGCCCGCTCGAGGCTGGCAGCGTCGCTCAGCAGTGCTCGAGCGTCCACGCCGTCGGCCGTTTCGACGGAGACGAGCTGCGGCTTGCCCGCGGTCAGCGTTCCCGTCTTGTCGACCACGAGCGTGTCGACCTTTCTCATGGCCTCGATCGCTTCGGCGTCCTTGAAGAGAACGCCGACGCTCGCGCCCCTTCCCATGGCGACCATGATCGACATCGGCGTCGCGAGGCCGAGTGCACAGGGACACGCGATGATGAGAACCGCAACCGCATTGATGAGGGCATGAGCCATACGAGGCTCGGGACCGACCGACGCCCATACGATGAAGGTGAGGATCGCGACTGCGATCACGGCCGGCACGAAGTAGCCCGAGACGGTGTCGGCGAGCTTTTGGATCGGCGCCCGGCTGCGCTGGGCCTCGGCGACCATGGCGACGATGCGGGAGAGCAGTGTCTCCGAGCCCACCTTCTCCGCTCGCATGACGAGCATGCCTCGGCCGTTGACCGTCGCCCCGATCATCGAATCGCCCTCGCGCTTTTCGACTGGAATCGGCTCGCCGGTCACCATCGATTCGTCCACGGAGCTCCGGCCTTCGACTACGACTCCATCGACGGGGACTTTTTCGCCAGGCCGTATGCGCAGCGTATCACCGACGTGAACGTGCTCGAGGGGCACGTCCTCCTCGCTCCCGTCTTCTTTGATTCTTCGCGCGGTCTTCGCGGAGAGCCCGAGCAGCTTCTTGATCGCGGCGCCGGTCTGCCCGCGGGCGCGAAGCTCCAACACCTGACCGAGCAGGATGAGAGTGACGATCACGGCTGCCGCCTCGAAGTAGACCGCGACCTGCCCGCCGGCCTCGCGAAACGACTCCGGAAAGATCTGCGGAACGAGCGCGGCGACCACGCTGTATCCGTAGGCCACGCTGACGCCCAAGCCGATGAGCGTGAACATGTTGAGGCTCCTGTTCGCGAGGGACTGCGCGAACCGGACGTAAAACGGCCACGCCGACCACAAACAGACCGGTGTCGCAAGCCCGAGCTCGAGCAAGGTGCGTGCGCGGGGCGAGAGCAGCCGGGAAATCGGCTCGCCCGGAAGGAGGTCTCCCATGGAGACCACAAACAAGGGAAGCGTGAAGGCGGCGGCAAGCCAAAACCGGCGGGTCATGTCGACGAGCTCGGGGTTTTCGTCCTCTTCGGTGGTGAGCGTGCGAGGCTCGAGCGCCATGCCGCAGATCGGGCATGCCCCGGGCTCTTCCCGCACGATTTCCGGATGCATCGGACAGGTCCACTCCATGGTTGCCGCCATTGTGCATGAATACCTGCTACCATGGGTTTGGTCATGCAGAGACGGCTGCTCGCAGTGCTGCTTTCCATTCCGCTCGCGGCTGCGGGGGCGACGGGGGCCGTGCTCCACGTCTGCCAGTCGATGGGAGGCGTTGCCGGTCACGGATGCGACTGCGAGAAAGATGCGGTCCATCAGGGCCACGCCGAGCACGATCATCACGTCGCTCATGCGCACCCGTCCCATGCAAAGCTCGAATCGCAGCCTTGCTGTACGGTCGAAATCTCCGACGCTGCGGCGTTGGTCGCGACGCACGAATCGATCGCGAGCGAGGTCGACCACGCCGGCTTTGTGTTCGTGGCCCTCGCAGGCTCGTCGATCCCGGCATCGCGGGTCACCTGTGATTCGACTCTCCTTCGAGAGCGCGCCCCGCCCAAGGCTCACGGCCCGCCGCTCTTCGTTCGCCACTGTTCCTTCCTGAATTGAGATCGCGTTCCGCGCCTCTCTGAGAGCCGACGTGCGCGCACCTATCAGGTGATGCGCCGGAGCGCGCCCGGTCCACGCCGTGCTTTCTCGGCAGCTGACCGCGCTGCGCCGTCATCGATACGCGAACACACAATCACAGGAGGAAAGAATGAGTTGGAGAATCGTCGCAGTCCTCGCGACGGCGTTGGCCGGAACGGGGTGCAAAGGGACGTACGAGTCGGTCACAAGAGGCGACCTCGAAACCGCGGCCTCGATTGCGGCGGCAGATGACGCGCCGCCGCGAGAACCCGAGCTCGACGGCAGCCTGCGTGGCTACGTGGCGTACGCAATGGCTCGAAGCCCGGAGCTTCGGGCCTCGTTCGAGCGATGGAAGGCAGCCACGATGCGAATCTCTCGCGCACGCCGCATGCCCGAGCCCGTGATACGGTACAGCTACTTCGTCCGGAGCGTCGAAACGCGCGTGGGTCCACAGCAGCACCGGCTCAGCCTGATGCAGTCCTTCCCGTGGCCGACGGCGCTCACGGCCGGGGCCGACGCCGCGTCTTCGCAGGCGCGAGCCGCGCAGCGGAGATTTGACGCGGAGGCGCTCGAGGTGCAGCGCGCGGTCGCCGACGCCTACTGGCGGCTGTGGTTGGTCGACGAGGAGCACCGCTTGACGATGGAGCACGACATCGTCCTCGAGACCCTCGCTGGCACGGTGCGAGGCCGTGTTCGGACGGGCGATGCATCCCTCGCCGACCTCAACCAGGTTGAGCTCGGGATCGCGCGGCACCACGATCACCACGGCGCACACCGCGAAACAGAACGGGTTGCCGCGGCGGAGCTCCTACGGGCGATTGGAGCCGGGCCCGGCAACGAGCACCCCTCCGCGACCGACGCGCCGTTCGAAGGTCTTCCGATGGACTCCCGCGACACGCTTCGCGAGGACGCCCGTCAGCATCCGCGGATCGAGGCGGCGGACCTGATGGCGACCTCGAGCGATTTCGCCGTCGAGGCAGAAGCGGCGAATCGCGCGCCGAGTCTGATGGCGGGGCTCGATTGGATTCAGGTTGGCAGTGCGCCTGTTCCAGTGCCCGACAGCGGCAAGGATGCTGTCATCGTCACGGCGGGGTTGAGCCTTCCGCTTTGGGGTCCGAGCTACCGAGAGTCGATGAGCGCCGCTCGCGCAGAGGGGGCGGCGCATCGCGCCGATCGAGATGCCGCGCAGTACGCGGCGGATGCCCACCTGACGGCAGCGCTCTCGGCGGTGCGCGACGCGCAACGACGAATCGAGCTCTATCGCGACACGCTGATCCCACAGGCGGAGACCACGTTTCAATCGGTTCTCGGTGGGTACCAGAGCGGACGGTCGACGGTGGCCGCGGCGCTCCTGGCACAGCGAGATCTACTGGAGCTTCAGCTCGAGCTCGCGCGGAGCCGAGCACGGCACGCGCGCGCCTGGGCGGTGCTCGAATCCGTCGTCGGGCGCTCCGTCGCACCGCAAGAACGAGGAGAGGAACGATGAGCACCAAGACCGAGAGATACGCGCCTTGGATCGCGCTTCCCGTAGTGGCCGTCCTCGCCTTCGGGCTCGGCGGATGGCTGCTTGGAGATGGCGGAGCACCGCAAGAGGTACGTCACGAGCACCAGCCGCACGCGTCCGAAACGATCTACACGTGCTCGATGCACCCGCAGATCAGGCAGGACGAGCCCGGCCAATGCCCAATCTGCGGCATGGATCTCATCGCCGTCGAAACCGCCGCGCGGGAAGACGGCATGGCCGCGAGGGTGTCGCTTTCGGAGCGAGCGAAGATCCTTGCCCGCATTCGCACCGTGGAGGCCCACCGCCTGGGCTCGCAGGGCGTGCAGAGACGACTCCTCGGCCGCGTCGACTATGACGAGACCAGCCTTCGAACCGTCACCGCCTGGATCGGCGGGCGCATCGAGCGGCTGCACGTGAGCGCGACGGGCGAGCGCGTCAAACGGGGGCAGGTGATCGCGACTCTCTACAGCCCCGAGGTCTACAGCTCCCACCAAGATCTGATTCAGGCGCGCCAGCAGCTCGAGCGACTACAGGACGGCGCCACGCCAAGCGCTGGAAGAGCTGCGGAGGCAGCGCTGGACGCTGCGCGCGATCGGCTGCGGCTGCTCGGTGTCCCCGCGGGCGAGGTCCGTACGATGGAGCGCGCCGTGAAGCCCTCCGAGCGCGTCCGCATCCGAACGCCCTTTGGCGGCACGGTGATCGAACGGCTCGCGACGCAGGGCAGCTACGTCGAAACGGGGACCGGGCTCTACCGGGTCGCGGATCTGTCGACGCTATGGGTCCAGCTGGATGCATATGAGAGCGACCTGTCCGTCCTCGAAGCTGGCCAAGGGGTCGTACTGCGCGTCGACGCGCTGCCGGGCGAGCTCTTCACGGGTCGCGTCACGTTCGTGGACCCCGTGCTCGATCCTCAGACCCGGACGGCACGAGTCCGAATCGAGGTGAAGAACCGGGATCGGCGATTGCGGCCCGGAATGTTCGTCGAGGCGAACGTCAAAGGCGACCCCGCAGCGGAGAGCGCGGGTGCAGCGCCGCTCGTCGTCCCCGCGACGGCACCACTCTTCACGGGGCGGCGGTCGGTGGTTTACGTCGAGCTTCCCGATACGGATGCCCCGACCTACGAAGCCAGAGTCGTCACGCTCGGAGCTCGCATGGGCGATCTCTATCCCGTTCTCACGGGATTGACCGAGGGGGAGCGCATCGTCGTCCACGGCGCGTTCGCCATCGATGCCGATCTCCAGATTCAGGGCGGCGAATCGATGATGAACGAACCGCAACCCATGCAGGGGCATGAGCATTGACTGCCAGCAACAGACCCAACCCGAGCGAAGTCGTCAGCCCTCGGTGGGAAAGCTTTCTGCGCTTCTTCGTCGACAACAAGCTGATCGTTTTCCTGCTCGTCGCAGGCATCGTCGCCGGAGGGGTGTACGTCGCGCCGTTCGATTGGAAGCTCGGAAGCCTGCCGAGGGACCGGGTGCCCGTCGATGCAATCCCCGACATCGGTGAGAACCAGCAGATCGTCTTCACGGAATGGCCCGGGCGATCGCCCCGCGACGTCGAGGACCAACTCAGCTATCCGCTCACGACGGCGCTTCTAGGAATACCGGGAGTTCGTACGGTGAGGAGCTCGTCCATGTTCGGGTTTTCGAGCATCTACGTCATCTTCGAGGAAGGCGTCGAGTTCTACTGGTCGCGCTCGCGGGTTCTCGAAAAGCTCGCTTCGCTGCCCGCAGGAACCCTGCCCGACGGTGTGTCTCCAGCGCTCGGTCCGGACGCGACGGCGCTTGGGCAGGTGTTCTGGTACACGCTCGAGGGGCAAAACCCGGAAGGTGAGCTGGTCGGCGGCTGGGATCTGCACGAGCTTCGTTCGACGCAGGACTGGATCGTTCGATTTGCTCTCCAGTCGGTACCCGGCGTATCGGAGGTCGCCTCGGTCGGGGGCTACGTGCGCGAATACCAGGTCGACGTGGATCCCGAGGCGATGCTCGCGAGCGGCGAGCCGATCGAGCAGATCGCGAGCGCAGTCCGCGAGTCCAACTTGGACGTGGGCGCGAGGACTCTCGAGATCAACCGGGCGGAGTACGTCGTTCGCGGCCTCGGGTTCATTCAAACGGTGCGTGACCTCGAGCAAACCGTCATCACAACGCGAAAACACACGCCCATCCGCATCGGAGACGTCGCCCGAGTCACCTTGGGGCCGGCACAACGACGCGGCGCACTCGACGATGCGGGCGCGCAGGCCGTGGGTGGCGTCGTCGTGGTTCGATACGGCGAAAACCCGCTCGAGGTGATCGAGCGGGTGAAAGCAAAAATTCGTGAAATCGCCCCCGGTTTGCCTCGACGCACGCTCGAGGATGGAACGACGAGTCAGATCGCGATCCACCCGTTCTACGATCGAACGACACTGATTCACGAGACGCTTGGAACCCTATCGACCGCGCTCTTTCAGCAGATCCTCGTTACGGTCCTCGTCGTCTTGGTGATGCTTCGAAACCTGAGGACTTCCTTGCTGATCTCGGCCGTGCTTCCTCTCGCCGTGTTGGCTGCATTCATCACGATGAGAGCAACAGGCGTCGACGCGAACATCATGGCCCTTGCGGGCATCGCGATCGCGATCGGAACGATGGTGGACATGGGAATCGTCTTCACGGAGAACATCGTCTCGCATCTAGGACGCGCGCGAGGGGACCAGAGCCGCGCTCGCGTGATCGCACATGCGACGGCGGAGGTCGCGCCGGCCGTGGCGACCTCCGCGCTCACGACCGTCGTCAGCTTCCTGCCGGTGTTCGCGCTGACGGCCGCCGAAGGGAAGCTGTTCCGTCCCGTGGCGTACACCAAGTCGTTTGCGATCCTCGCGGCTCTTGGGGTCTCGATGATTGCGCTTCCGGCAGTCGCACACCTCGTGCTGCCGCGCCGCTCGGGCGAGCGACGGCAGTCCTCGGGCTCGCGGCTCTGGCTGATCGCGGCCGTCGTGGTCGTGACGCTGCTCTTGACCCACGATTGGCTGCCGCTCGGGCCCGGGCATTTGTTCCTCACGAACCTGGTGTTCGTCGTCTTCATGATCGGCGCGCTGCTTTTGCTCTTCTTCCTGTTCCAGCGCGCGTACGTGCCGTTGCTCCGGTGGTCGCTTCGCAACAAGGCGCTTGCGTTGGCGCTGCCGGTGGCGGTCCTCGCCGGAGGCGTGGCCTCGTGGTCGACGCTCGGTCGTGAGTTCATGCCGCCCTTCGACGAGGGATCGTTCCTCTACATGCCGACGACCATGCCGCACGCGTCGTTTGGGCAGGCGTTGGACATGCTGCAAACGATGGATGCGGCAATCCAACAGATACCCGAGGTAGACCGGGCCGTAGGGAAGCTCGGAAGAGCGGAAAGCCCGCTCGACCCCGCGCCGATCTCGATGTTCGAGACGGTGGTGACGTACAAGCCCGAGTTCGGGGTCGACCACGAAGGAAATCGTGTTCGCAATTGGCGGGATCACATCCGTTCCCCGAGCGACATCTGGGACGAGATCGTGGAGGCGGCCGCGGCGCCCGGACTGACCAGCGCACCGATGCTCATGCCGATCAACACCCGCATCGTCATGCTGCAGAGTGGAATGCGGGCTCCGATGGGGATCAAGGTCTACGGTCCCGACCTCGGGACGATCGAGGCGTTCGGACTGAAGATCGAGGCGCTCCTGCGTGAAGTCGAGGGCGTTCGTCCAGAGACTGTGTTTGCGGACCGCGTCGTCGGGAAGCCGTACATCGAGATCGACATCGACCGAGAGGCCATCGGGCGGTACGGGTTGACGATCGGGCGCGTGCAGGAGGTCATCCAAATCGCGCTCGGCGGCCAGACGCTGACTCGCACGGTCGAAGGCCGGGAGCGCTACCCGGTGCGCGCGCGGTACATGCGCGAAGAGCGCGACAGCGTGGAAGCAATCGGGCGTGTTTTGGTGTCGGCGTCCGGCGGGGAGCAAATTCCTCTCGAGCAGCTGGCGGAGATTCGGTACGTGAAAGGACCGCAGGTGATCAAGGCGGAGGACACGTTCCTGACGAGCTATGTCTTGTTCGACAAGACACCCGCACTCTCGGAAGTCGAAGTCGTTCAGAACGCTCGTTCGTTCTTGTCACGTGCGATCGAGAGCGGTCGGCTCGAGCTGCCGGAGGGCGTCAGCTATCGATTCGCCGGTAGCTACGAAAACCAGGTGCGAAGCGAGCAGCGGCTTCTCTTGCTCATCCCGGTCGCGCTCGCTCTGGTGTTCCTCCTGCTCTACCTCCAGTTTCGGCGGGTAGCGACGACGCTGATCATCTACTCGGGCGTCGTCCTGTGCGTCGCGGGCGGTTTCATTCTCATCTGGCTCTACGGACGTCCAGGGTTCCTCGATTTCGAGCTCTTTGGAACCGATTTGCAGCATCTCTTTCACGTGGGAACGATCAATCTCTCGGTGGCGGTCTGGGTCGGTGTGATTGCGTTGCTCGGCATCGCCACCGACACGGGCGTCGTGATGGCGACCTATCTCGCCCAGCGGTTCCGCGCTTCGCCGCCCCGCACGGTGGACGAGGTACACGAGCGCACGATCGAAGCGGCTCAGCGCCGGGTCCGTCCATGCCTGATGACGACCGCGACGACGGCGCTCGCACTGCTCCCGGTGATCACCTCGCAGGGCCGCGGCGCAGACGTCATGGTGCCGATGGCCCTCCCGTCGATCGGAGGCATGGGCGCGATCCTGCTGACCCTCTTCGTCGTCCCGCTCCTCTACGCCTGGGTCGAAGAACGGGGACACGCTCCCCCTCCAAAACCCCAATAATTACAAACGATTACGACCCACACCGCGAAAACCCAACCCCCGCCCCGCATTGGCGCCGCTCGTCGGGTTTTCGCGATGTGGGTCGTAGGTGCTTGAAAGGTCAGCGGTTTTAGAGGGGGAGCGTGTCCCCTAGGAGCAACACGTAGACCAGGGCGCCGGCGGCGACGAGGAGCGCGCCAAAGGTGATCACGATCGGGCCGCGAATCGCGACGGGGAACGTGCCCCGCTCGAGGTTGCGCGCGACCCAGAGGTAGCGGCTCACCGAGTAGAGGAGCGTTAAGCCGCCGAAGCTGATGAAGCCCACCCCGGCTGCCATCGCGATCGCTTGATCGCTTCCCGCACCGAGCCGCTCGAGAAGAACTCCGAGGCCTACCAAGCCAAGCGCCGTTCGCACCCACGCCAAAAACGTGCGCTCGTTCGCGAGGTGGTCGCGCGCGGTGCTGCCCTCGTTTTCGACGACGCGTAGGACCATCGGCTAAGCCCATACCACACCTCGCCCCGACGAGGGGCCAACGTTCCGGGCCCTCGCGAGCCGCCCTGCATCGACGGAAAACGCCTTGGGGATGGGGTGTTTTGGGTGCCCCACCCGGCCAGGCTCGGCCTCGGCCTCGGCATTCTGAGCTACGCCGGAAAGGTGATCCTCGGAGTCCGGGCAGACGAGGCAATGACTAAAAACCCTCGCCGCCTCGTCAAGCTATTCGAGGAAGAAGCCTCGAGCATGCTGGAGACCGCAAATACTTCGTATTGACGCCGGTGACGTTCCTTGTGAATCTCGGCGGGCTCCGGCGCGACGGAAAGGTTTTTTTTGAGATGAAGCTTCGTTTCGTACCACTTTTGCTACTGCTGCTCGCAGCGTTCGCGCTGCCGGGCAGCGCGACCCAGACGAAGGCCGAAGAGGGGTACACCCTCCGCATCGCGTCACTCGCGCCTGCCGGTTCCTCGTGGATGAAGATCCTCAACGCGTGGAACAAGACGCTGAAGGAAAAGACCGACGGCAAACTGAAGATGCGGTTTTACCCAGGGGGGTCGCAGGGCGACGAAAGAGACTTCGTACGCAAGATGCGCGTCGGTCAGCTCGACGGTGGTGTGGTCACCATGACCGGTATGAGCATGCTGGTGCCCGCGATGAACGTGCTCACGCTTCCGGGCCTGCTCGACACATACGAAGAGCTCGACCGGGTCCGTGCGAAGATGGCGCCGGAGTTCGAAGGCATGTTCGGTAAGGAAAACATGCGGCTAGTCGGCTGGGGCGACGCAGGAAAGACGCGCCTCTTCTCGGTGAAGCCCATCAAGAGCCCCGACGAGATCAAGGCGATGCGTCCCTGGGTCTGGAAGGACGACCCGATTTTCGTGGAGTTCTACCAGGTCATCGGCGCGAGCGCCGTGCGTCTCGGTGTACCGGAGGTGTACCCGGCGCTTCAGACGCGCATGGTCGACGTGATCTCGTCCTCCGCCCTCACCGCCGTCGCCCTTCAGTGGTACACGCGCGTGAAGTACATGACGGCGCACAACTCTGCGATCATCGCGGGCGGCACGATGATGCGAAAAGACAAGTACGACGAGCTGCCGCCTGAGCTTCAAGAGGTGTTCGACAGCACTGCGAAGAGAGCACACGAGATCCTGAACAAGACTATCCGCAAGGACGACGAGAAAGCATATCAGGTCGTGCTGAAGAAGGGGATCGAGCCGGTCGAGGCCGGCGAGGCGCGGGCCGCCTGGGACTCGGCGCACAAGAAGGTGCGCGACAACCTGACCGGCCGCATGTTCTCGAAGAGCCTGGTCGAGGCCGTGGCGCAGGCGTCGAAGCCGTAGCGAGCTGGGACCATGCGCGAGGCGCACCTTCGCGTGGAAACCAACGGGATTGGCATGCATGTGGTCGTCCTCGACGACGGCCCCGCCGTGCTGTTTTGCCACGGCTTTCCAGGCCTCTGGTATTCGTGGCGTCGCCAGCTTCCCGTGGTCGCGCAAGCGGGTTTTCGCGCCATTGCAGTCGACATGAGGGGCTACGGTCGAACGGACCGACCGCTCTCCGCGTCGGAGTACGGCAACCAAACGATCGTCGCGGACCTGACGGGCCTCTTGGACGCGCTGGAGATCGAGCAGGCGGTGTTCGTCGGTCACGACTTCGGCGCGCAGGCCTGCTGGGCTGCGGCGCTCCACGCGCCCGACCGGGTTCGCGGCGTGGTGTCGATCGGGGTGCCGTACGGCGTTGGCTTTTCGCAGAAAGAAGACGCGCGAGCGAAAGGACGGAAGCCGAGCGAAACGTATGCGGCTATCGCGCGCAGCCACTTCCTGCACCTTCACTACTTTCAGGAGGTCGGACCCGCGGATGCCGAGCTCGGTGCCAACCCGCGTTTGTTCCTGAAGCGCATCTATTGGGCGCTCAGCGCGCGTGGACGTTTGCTCGACTTCAAGGGTTTCCCCTCGGAGGGCACCGGCTATTTGGACGTACTCGCTGAACCTGAAGAGCCCCTGCCCTGGCCGTGGCTCAGCGAGGCGGACCTGGACTACTTGGTCGATGAGTACATGCGAGCGGGTCCTGATGCCGCGTTCGTCGGCGGCCTCAACTCGTACAGGGCGATGGACCTGAACTGGGCAGAGGATCCAGACTACGGACGGGCCGTCATCGATGCCCCGGCGCTCTTCATCTGCGGTGAGAAGGACCCGGTCCTACAAATGATCACGGCGAAATCTCTCGAAACCATGCCGGGTCGAGTCCCCAAGCTGCGCGGAACCCACCTCATTCCGAGTGCCGGACACTTCGCCCACCAGGAGCAGCCAACCGCCGTCAACGAGGCCCTCCTCGCCTTCCTCCAATCCCTCCCCTGACCCCAACCCACCGAAAAGGGGTCAGACCCCGCCTGCTGGGGTCGACAGCGGCGCCAAAGCCAGCCCTTTGCAGGGGAAGGCGCGGAATTAACCCCTCGGAAACGAGGTCTGACCCCTTTTTTGGATGCTGGAAACGGGCCTTGGGCTGGTTTTTTAGGGGGGAACTGCGCCAGCGGGGCTTCGGAAATGGGGTCAGACCCCTATTTAGGCTTGGAACTGGGTGGCTAGGGCGGTCGAGAGTTTGTGGACCAGGCCGTAGATCGAGAGCTGGGGGTTTGCGCCAATGCTGGTCGGGAAGAGCGAGCCGTCCATCACGTAGAGATCGTCGAGGTGGTGGAACTTGCCGCTGGAGTCGGTGACGCTCCGCGTCGGGTCGTCGCCCATCGCCGAGCCTCCCATGACGTGCGCGCTGCCAACCGTGACCCTGTGTGGCGCGATGACCAGATCGTCGAGCGCGGTCTTTGCTTCCTTCCAGCTCCCGTAGTGCCTCGCCTGCTTGTGCGCCGGCCGTGCCGACGTGCAGCCCGTGGCGAACTGCATTTCGAGCATGATCCCCCAGGAACGGCGAACACCCTCGAGCAAGAAGTCGCTGATCGGATAGTCGATCACGGGCTGGCCCGCATCGCCGAGCTCGACGGCGCCGCCCTGGCTCTCCTCGTGAAAGCCGTCGCGCAGAAGCGCGATCATGCACTGCGTGTTGGGAAGCGCGTCCATGCTGGACGAGATCTCCTCGCCGGCGGTCGAGTAGAAGCCCGCTGCGAAGGCCGGCTGCAAGGGCGGCACCTCGAGCTTGAAACCGATCGGACCGGTATCGACCGTCTGCCATTGGAAATGGTCGGAGTAGAT
Source organism: Myxococcales bacterium (assembly GCA_024643985.1). Lineage (GTDB taxonomy): Bacteria > Myxococcota_A > Polyangia > Polyangiales > Houyiibacteriaceae > SG8-38. The sequence continues at coordinate 18,811 of JAHELW010000035.1, forward strand.
CGATTGCGGCGCGCCGAAATAGGGGTCGATGGTCGTCGGATAGATCGCCATCGTCAGGGTCGTCGGATGAAGAAACGTGCGCTTCCCGATGCGCTCGTAGGGGTCGGGCACGTTCGAACGCAACAGGATGGCCGGAGTGTTCATCGCTCCGCCGGCAAGCACGGTGCGAGTCGCCCGGACGGTGATCTTCTGGCCCGTCGTGCCACGCACGTTCGGCGTCAGGGCCTCGCCCTCGACGCCGACGACTTTGTCGCCTTCGCGCAGCACTCGAACGACGCGCGCGTGGTGGATGAGCTTCGCCTCGTTGTCGAGCGCCTCCGGTATGGTCGTCGTCAGCATCGACTGCTTCGCATCGACGGGACAACCGAGCCCGCACAGCCCGAGGTTGAGGCACCCCTTCACGTTTCGGTGGATCGTCGCCCACTCGTAGCCGAGCTTCTCGCAAGCGCGCTGCAGCATCGCGTTGTTTTCATTTGGCGCCTGCGGCCACTGATGGATGTTGAGGCGCTCCTCCATGCGGGCGAAATAGGGCGCCATCTCTTCGACGGAGCAGCCGCTCACGCCCATGTGCTCCGCCCAAAACTTCAGCGTCTGTGGCGGCGTTCGAAAGCTCGTGGTCCAATTGACCGTCGTCGAGCCACCCACCGAACGCCCTTGGAGGATCACCATGCCTCCGTCTTTCGTTCCGCGGCCCGTCCCTTCCTGATAGAGGTCGCGATAGGCACCCCGCTCCTTCATGTCGAACTCGGTCGACGTCTTGAGCGGCCCGGCTTCGAGCAAGACGACGCGGAGACCCGCCTTGCTCAACGTCTCGGCGGCCGTGCCACCGCCCGCGCCGGTCCCCACGATGACGACGTCGGCTTCCAGCTCGAGAGGCCCGGTGAGCGCGCTTGCATCGGTGATATCCCAACCGCGTTCCTTCGCCGCGTTGTAAGGATCGGTGCTCGTCCCGAGCGTCACCTTCGACATGTCGGTCACGGCGTTGCCTCCTTTGCCGGCGCCAGCGCCGGCACGGCTGCCGCAGTCGCGACCTTCTTCGGCGGCCGGTAGCCCGCCGCTTCGGCGTGCTCGGGGATGAGATAATACGAGCTGATGATCAGCCGGATGACCGCCGCGTAGATCGCGTTGAGCAAACCGATGCTGCTATCGCGAAGCCGGGCAAGCGCGCTTTCCGCGTCCTCGAGCGACGCCCGCGACCACGACGACCACTGCCCCGTCGTCAAACCGCGCGTCAGACCGAAGCTCAGCACGTCGAACGCTTGCAGCACCCCGGCAACCACGGGCGGCGAAAGGTCTTCCATCAGCGTGTCGAATGACTTCAACACCTGATCAATGCCTTCCGAGTCGTCGGGCGCGACTTTGCCCTTGAGCACCGCGGGTGTCATGGCCCCGAGAAGCGCAAGGTCCTCTGGACGCAGATGCTTCATGCCGACAGCCGGTCCGCTGGACTTACACCCAGATACCGTCGCGCCCGCGCTGATCGTCGAAAGCGCAGCAGCACCGGCCATCGACACCTTGAGAAAACCTCTTCGATCGCTTCGCATGGGAATGGCGAGGATCACCGAAAAGGACGCGGCTCGCCACAACAAAAAGCCGGCGTCTAGCCGTGTCGGCTCCGTACGAAGTACTCGCTCATCGTCACGCTCGTGATCTTCCAAATAGGCAAGAACGTGGCCACGCTTTGCCCCATGATCGCCATGTTCTTGAAGAGCTCGAATCGATTCCGTGCACCGTAAAAAACAAAGGGATTCTGGATGTGCTCCGCGGACGGCCAGGACTCCTCCACGATCCCCGCGTAGGGAACCGCCCCTGGGGTCAACACCTCGTCGACGATGTTGCGGACGTAGCGTGAGCGCGGCTGCATCTTTTCGGACATCGGCCCCTGACGATTGAACCAGTGGGCCATCCAGCGGGTCTTCGAGACGCGTCTAGGACGCTCGAGGGGCGTGACCGAGATCACCGCAGGGGATCGCTGCCCGTCAGGCCAATCCCGTGGCGCTCCGTGCCGGTTCCCCCCGTAGTCCGTGTAGACGTGCTCGCGCACCCGGTACCCGGCGATGTCGAAACCCGCGTCGAGCAGGGTCGTCTCGAGATCGCCGCGAGCTTCGACATCGTCGACCCACATGCTGACCTCGGCAACGAACGGATCGTGCAGCTTGGTCGTCGGCGTAGGCGAAGGCACGGTCGAAAACTCGTCGTCGATGTTCATGGTTAGATAGCGCGCTCCGGAGTCGAGCAACTCGGGCGCGCACCTCCCGAGCAAGACCTCGCGGCGGCGCGCGGGCGCCATCGGCTCTCTCGGCCAAAGCAGGTAGATGAGCTTGATCATCTTGCTGCTTTCAGACGGTCGTGCGTTGCTTGGAGCTCCGGCAAGAGCTTTCGGATGCCTTCCGCAGAGGTCGTGCGCGGCTCGTAGCCGAGATGCGCTCGCGCCTTGTCGACCCGAAAAGAGGCATCGCGGCATATCGAAAGAACGCCCCGCCGGGTCACGGTGGGAAACGGCCCTCCGAGGTAGTGCACGACCTCGCCGAGGTACGCGATCGCATACGCGAGGGCCTCCGGAATACGCAGCTTCGGCCACGAATAGCCCAGCCCCTCCACGATGGGGCGATACCAGAGAACCGGGTTCATCGGCTCGTCGTCGCTCACGAAGTACGCCTGCCCCCCGACGAGATCCGGATCGTCGGTGAGCTTCTGGGCAACGAGGAAGTGCGCATCGACCACCGAATCGACGTGCACGTTGTCCGTCACAGACTCGCCGCTTCCGATCATGGCCTTGAACTGCC
>JAHELW010000196.1 GCA_024643985.1 Myxococcales bacterium
CGATCGGCCCGAGCATCGGGCTGCTGACGATGGTCGAGAGAACGACGAGCTTCTTGCCCGGGCTCGCTTGCTGCAAGAGGTCGTCCGCGAGGAGAGCTCCGATGTCGTTGCCGGATAGCATCTCGAAGCCGGCACCGGCCTTCACTGCCGCTGCAACACGGTCGCCGTCCGGATCGTTGGCGAGAATCAAGTCCGCGTCGACCTGATCCCCGAGCTCGAAGACGTGGTCCATGGCGCCCGGCTCCTCCGGGTTTGGGAACGTGACGGTTGGGAAGTGCCCGTCCGGCTTGGCCTGCTCACGCACGCTGTGGAGATCATCGAAGCCTGTCCGCGACATCAGCTCGCGAAAGATCGGCTCTGCAACCCCGTGAAGTGCAGTGTATGCGATGCGCACCGTTTCGCGGGGCGCCGCCGGTCGTGCCTCCTCTGAAATCGCCGCAACGTAGGCCTCCTTCAATTCGTCGATCTCTCGAATCAGCCCGCTCTTGCGCGCTTCCTCGTAGCGGATCCGTGGAATGTCGCGAAGAGCCGCCGCGGCTTTGATCTGCTGGGCGATTCCGACGTCGTTTGGCGGAATGATCTGCGCCCCGTTCTCCCAGTAAACCTTGTATCCGTTGTAGCCCGGAGGGTTGTGGCTTGCCGTGATCATCACGCCTCCCGCCGCATTCGAGCGCAAGACGGAAAAGGCAAGCACGGGGGTTGGTACGACGCCGGAGAACACGAAGACCGGAATCCCCGCGCCGGCCGCGATTTCTGCGACGTCGCGCTCGAAGACGTCACTCTTCGGCCGCGCGTCCCGCCCGACGCAGATCCCGCGTGACCTCGCTTCGGGCACCTGCCGTGCGAGCCAAGCGCAAAGCCCGGCAGTAGCCTGCGAGACCGTCAGACGATTCATTCGCATGGGGCCCGCACCAAGCAATCCACGAAGGCCCGCGGTACCGAACTCGAGCCTCCCTGCGAAGCGCTCCCTGAGCGCCGCTACGTCATTCCTCGCGACCAGCGTCTCGAGCTCGGCCTGGGTCTCCGGGTCCGGATCTTTCGCGATCCAGGCTCTTGCTTCGTCGATGATGCTCACGTCAACCCCGGTCCGGGTGCTTCTTCTTGGATGTACGTGCGCTCCTTGTACCAGACCGCGACCGGGATGAAGAGTAGAGCAGTCACGGCCATCGCTCCTGCGAAGAACAGATAGTACGAGGCTCCGTCGAGCTTGCTCGTCCCGTCGGGGTTCTGGATGAAGAAGTTCACCGAAGCGGTGAAGAGGTTACCGAGCGACACGCTCAAGAGAAAAGCGCCCATCACCACCGACTTCATGCGCGTCGGCGCCTGAGTGTACGAGAACTCGAGTGCGGTGATCGAAACGAGGATCTCCGCGGCGGTGATGATGATGTATCCCCCGAGCTGCCAAATGATGTTGACGTTTTCGCCCGCGTCGAGCCGGGCCTCGAGCCACGCCGACAGCAGGAAAGCCGGTACGGTGAGGAAAAGCCCAATCGAGATCTTTCGAAGCGGTGTCAAAGGCCAAAACCCGTCGAAGGCCGGATAGATCACGCGGTTGAAAAGCGGGATGAAGAGCAGCACGAGGGCCGGGTTGAGCCACTGCGCCTGCGAGGGATCCCAGTCGATGACGAAATGCCGGTCCATCCGCTCCGCCTGGAGCACCCAAGCCGACCCCTGCTGATCGAAGAGCGCCCAGAACATCGCGATGAACACGTAGATGATGAAGAGCTTGGCGAGCGCCTTGAGCCCCTCCCAGCTAAACGCCTCGCGAAGAAAATCGATGCCACCGGGCGGGATGTGGACGAACTCGTTTCGCCCCATCCAGAACACCAAAGTGGCGATTCCCATCAACACGCCTGGAACGCCAAACGCAACCGACGATCCGTATCGATGGAGCAGCGGCTCTGCAAACAGGATCGACGCCAACGCCCCGACGTTGATCGCGAAGTAAAAGCGTCCGAAAACTTTGGGAAGCAGGCCCGCGTTGCTTCGACCGAACTGGTCGCCGACGTGCGCGGACACACACGGTTTGATGCCCCCCGATCCGATGGCGATCAGTCCCAAGCCGAGCGCCAGACCGAGCCGCGTGTCGTCGACCGCAAGCGTGAGATGCCCGAGGCAGTAAACGATCGACAGGGCCATGATCGTTCGGAACTTGCCGAGAAAGGCATCGGAGAGGATCGCTCCGAACATCGGGAACCAGTAGACCGCGGTGGCGAAGACGTGAAACCAGGCCTTGGCCTGCTCGTCCGTCATGACGTCGAGCTCGCCGCTCGCGTCCATGAGGTACTTGGTCATGAAGATGACCAAGATCGCCCGCATCCCGTAGTAGCTGTATCGCTCGGCGGCTTCGTTCGCGACGATGTACGGAATCCCCCGGGGCATCCCGGTCATCGGTTCAGGTGCAGTGCGGTAGCGGCCCTTTTCGGACATCCATGCGATCCTAGCGGATTCTTTCTGTATCAGCGGCTTTTCAGCGCGAACCCGCGGCCCGATCCCTCTCCGCTTTTTTTTACCGGGATGTTAGTAGAGACAACACTTACGCGGAGATGGGGGGCCTCGGCCTCGTCGCAGGGATGCATTGGAGGAGAGCGTGAAGAAGAGCGATGACCTCAAGGTGCGCGGTCTCGGGTGGGCCGCAGCTCAGCTGGCAGGGTTCGTGCTGACCGTCGGTCTAGCCTCGGGCGTGGCCGCACAGGTCCCGACGGGCTCCACGCAGTTCGATTTGAATCAATACCGCCCCGCCGAGCTCGCAACCGACGGCTTCGCGACGAGCACCGCCGACGGGCAGGGCCACAAGCGCTTCGGCTTCATGATCTACATGGACTACAACGACGATGCGCTGGTCTTTCAGCAATCGCTCACAAACCTGCGGGCAAGCGTCGTTCATCGTCAGCTGACCGGACACATCGTCTGGAATCTCGGGCTGTTCGACCATCTGGTGATCTTCATGGACGTTCCCTACCACTTCATCATCGATGAGGGGCAGGGCGCCGGCGGGTCCCTGCCCGGCGGGCCCACCGGGCCGTTTGCCTACCTCCGGCCGAACGGCGGCGGGCTCGGCGACGTGTACTTCGGCGCTCGTGGAAACATCATCGGGAACCGCTACGACATCTTTCAGCTCGCGCTTCAGGCGACGATGACCCTCAACACGGGCTCACTCTCGGACGGCTTGCAGAAATATCGAGGCCAGATCGACAAGAGCCCCTACCTCGGCGGCTGGTTCGAGCTGTTGATGACGTTCAACGCGGGCGACATCGTCCGCATTCCCATCCAGGCCGGCTACAAGCTCGGGACGCAGGGGCAGCGCGTGACGGGGGATCTGTTCGTCGGGAACGAGTTTACGTTCGGAGGCGGCCTCCTGTTCATGATCGCCGAAGAGAAGTTCATGGTTTCGGCCGAGGCCTTCGGTCGGACGGCTGCGAACAGCACCGTGGGCATGTGGACCCGCGAGGAAACGCCCGTGGAGCTGATGGCAGGCTTCAAGTACCTGCATCCGCAGGGCTTCAACGTGGGCATCATGGGAAGCGCGGGTGTGACGCCTGGCTACGGCGCGCCGGACTGGCGTTTTGGCGGCGTCATCGGCTTCACGATGCCGGGTGAGGCCGAAGTCGGCGACGCCGACGGGGACGGCATCCTCGACGACGTCGATGACTGTCCGAACGAGCCGGAAGACTTCGATGGCTTCCAAGACGAGGACGGCTGTCCAGACCTCGACAACGACGGCGACGGCGTGCTCGACGCAGCGGACGCCTGCCCGAACGACGCCGAGGACATCGACGGCTTCCAGGACGACGATGGCTGTCCAGACCCCGATAACGACGGGGACGGCATCCTCGACGTGAACGATCTCTGCCCGAACGAGCCCGGCAAGCCCGAGAACAACGGCTGCCCGGACCCGGACCGTGACGGAGACGGCGTGCCCGATCGGATCGACAACTGCCCGGACGAGCCTGGCACGGTCGAGAATCAGGGCTGCCAGGAGGCGCAGCTCGTACTGATCGGCGCGGGCCAGCTCGAGATTCTCGAGAAGGTCTACTTCAAGACTGGGAGCGCAAGGCTCCAGAAGCGCTCGTGGGGGTTGCTCGACAACGTGGCTGCCGTCTTGAACGCACATCCCGAGATCGGACAGATCCGCGTCGAGGGACACACCGACTCGACCGGCAGCCTCAGGTACAACATGCGGCTTTCGAAAGCGCGTGCGAACACGGTCATGCGATATCTCATCGGGCGCGGCAACGTCGACAGCGCGCGACTGGCCGCTGAAGGCTACGGGCCGACTCGACCGATCGTGCCCGACGCACAGACCAAGGAAGAGCTCGCCCAAAATCGACGCGTGGAGTTCCACATCGTCGATGCAGAGCAAGAGGCTCCTCAGACCGAAACGCCCTAGCTCGCGATTCGCACCGGCCAGCGCGGGTTCTCGGCGCCGATCGAGAGGCTCGCGAGGAGCTGGCGCGCCTGGCGCATCGTGATGCGGTGCGCCGGGTCTCGCCGTAGGCACCGCGCGATGAGCGCGCCGAGCTCCCGGGTCTCGCTTTGACCGAGAAGCGCCTGCACCGCGTCGGGATCGCCATCGTGGGTGACGTGCTGCTCGATCATCGTGTCTTCGGCGGTTCCATCGAAGAGCGTCTTCCCGGTGTAGGCTTCGAAAATCAGGCACCCGAAGGCGTAGACGTCGGCTGGCGTTGCCTTCGACGCATCCCCCTCGCCCCAGATCTCCGGTGCGCCGTAGTTGGCCGTGCCACAGCCGGGTCGCAGGTGGCGGCCGGCGAGCCCAAAGTCGACCAGCACGGGCTTCGGGGGCTTGCCGACGCCGGTAATCGCGTTTGCGTTGCAGACGATGATGTTGGAGGGCTTGAGGTCGAGGTGTCCGACGCCGACTTCGTGCATGGCGTCGAGGCCCGCGCCCACACCCAGCAGCAGCTCCCGCGCGCGGCTGAGCGATAGGTTGCCCATCTCGAGCACGCGCTCGAGGCTCGGACCCTCGACGAGCTCCATCACGAGGATGGGCTTCGGGCTCGCGCCCGCATCGAACGTGACGAACCGCGCGATGTTCGGGTGCTCGGGAAGAGCAAGCAGGGCGCCAGCCTCTTCACGGAACAACCGCAGGAACTCGTCTTCCGAGAGCGTACGCGCGGCCGCTGCGGAGTAGTCCGGGACCTTCAATGCAAAAAGCGGTGCGGTGTCGTCCTGCCGCTCCTCGACGCGCCGTGCCACGAAGACCGACCCGACGGCGCCGGTGCCCACCGTGCGAACCAGGTAGAAGCCGCCGACGATCCGGCTGGGCGGCACCCACGCGGGAAGCGGTGCATCGGTTTCGAGCTCGAAGGGGACGAGGCTCGGGAGACGCCGTGGTCCGTCGAGCGGTATCGAGCGGAGATGCCCCAAGACCGTTGCAGTCAGC
>JAHELW010000036.1 GCA_024643985.1 Myxococcales bacterium
CTGCTCGCGTAGAGGATGAAGTGATTCTCCGTGACGTACACCATGCTATCGGTCACCGGGCCTGGCTCGTTGAGACGCTCGTCTGGCCAGAACTTGTGCTGGAGCAGTACCTCTTTGATGTTGGCGACCATCTCCTCGCCGAGCACGTCGGAGTCGGAATACTCGTAGAGAAGCCAGAGGAGCCCGGGAAGCTTGAAATCGGACGTGTCTTCGCGCGCGATCAGGCGATCGAGGTCGCGCTGGATCGCGGAGTCGTCCGGCTCGATGCCGCGCATCACCCGGACGACCTCCGAATAGGTGTTGTTCGGCTCGGCGGCCACGGTGGCGTCGAAAAAGGCTTCGCGCCGCTGCTCGTACCCGGTCGGCTCGGGCGGCGAAGAAGAAGTTGAACACGCAAGCCACGTCGTAACGAGAACGACGAGGGCGATTTTCGCCACTAGTTTCATTTGCGTTCCCTCCGCTCGCATTTCTGTAGGGCCATAGCGCGGGCAGCGCACAGACGCCGCAGACAAACGACTTCGCGCAATTTTTGCGCGCTGCTCGTCCTACTCGCTCTGCGCGTGCGCAATGCGGGCTAGATCCCGAGCGGAAACGCCGTCGAAGGCGTCGAATTCACTCGGCTCCCGCTCCGCGATCGCGCGCGGAACGTTGCACGATAGATGCCGCCAGGAGTCCTCGTCGAGGGAGTCGATGAGACTCGCAAACCCGGCGGCCTCGGGATCTGTCGGAAGATAGCGCTTCGAGATCAACACGATGCTCCGGAGCATGCGGAGGTACGGCTGCAGCTCTTTGGTCGTCGAGGCAGCTTCGCTGTCGATCCATGCGATCGGGACACGCGCAATCGCCCCGGAGCGGGCGAGCTCCGTACTCAGCAACAACTCGATGTCGAACGCGAATCGTTTCTCGACCGTGTCGGTCACGATTGCCTTGGCGACGTCGGCCCGAAACGCCTTGAACCCGCACTGGGTATCGACGATCGGGCTGAGCCTCGGGATCAACCGCTTCCACAAGTAAATGAAAAGCTTGCCGCGCGCGTTGCGCGCTCCACCTTTGATGACCACGGAATTCGGCTCCCGCCGCGAGCCGATCGCGGCGTCGAAACCGCTTCGCGCGATCGGATCGATCAGAAGTCCCAGTTGCCCGAGGTGCGTCGATAGGTCTGCATCGGTGAATGCCACCACATGATTCGATGCGTCGCCCTCCGCAGCCACGTGCATTCCGTACTGGATCGAACCGCCTTTTTGGCTTTGGTCGGTCGAGCTCAGTCCCTGCACGACGGGGTGGCGCGTATCGATCGCTCGTTGCAGAAAGAGAACGTTCACCCGGTCATCGAGGCCGTGCTCATCGACGATGCGCTGTGCGATCTCGCCGCTTTTCTCGGGGCAGCCGTCGTCTACGACTAAAAGCTGCCAGTTGGTCGCTGGAGCGCCCTCGAGCAACCATTCGACCTGGCTGACTTTCCGAACGAGCAGGTTCTCCCCATGGGGGTGCTCCGCTCGCGTTCGGAGCCGGTTGTGTTCTTTGTAAACGGCGAACACGATCGAGACGCGCAGCCCCAAGTCGAGCTCGGCCGTGCGTTTCTTCGAGCGGGCCAACTTGAGGGCGAGCCGGAGCAACACCGGGGCCTCGCGAAGCTCGTCTTCCAGCCCGAGAAGACGTTCGTCGCTCGCGGTGAGTGCGATGAGCTCGTCCGCAACGGCGCACACCCAGTCGTCCTGCGCGGGTTCGGTCAGGTCGACCGTTTGCGGCGCAGAAGCGAGCCAGCGATCGATGTGGGGACCGAGGCTCACAGGACGACCGCGAGCCCGTCTTCAGCAGTCGGCAGATCCAAGTCGGCCGCGCGCGCCAACATTTCCTCGCTCATGTGCGTCAGAATCAGCTGCTTGCAGGTCAGCTGGTCGCGGTGCTCCACGATGCGAGCGTAGCTGTTGTGCAAGGGGACGTCTTTGTCGAAGACGTAGCACTCACACGCAAAGAGATCGGCGCCGGCGGAGGCTTCGATCAGCGTGTCGGTCCACTGCGTATCGCCGGAGTATACGAAGGTCTTGCCCTCGACCGCGACGCGCAGGCTGTAGGAAGGCGCCCCGCTGAAATGCGCGGCCGGAAATGCCGTGACGACGACCCCGTCGATGTCGGTCGGCGCACGAGGCTTCAGCTCCACGAGCTCGAGATCGAAGCTCGGCTCTGCTTTCGACGACGTCGGGAAGAGCACTTCCATGGCCTGCATCAGCCGATCCCCGAGACCCGGCGGCCCGGCGATGGTCAAAGGCGCGGTCCTCTTGGACACGAGCTGCGCATCGAGCAGAAAAAACGGAAGCCCACCGAAGTGGTCGCCGTGCAGGTGTGTGATCAGGATCTTACTGACATCCCTCGGCCGGAGCTGCTGCTGACGCATGGCGACCAGCGACGACGCCCCGCAATCGATGAGAAAGAAGTCGTCAGAAGTGCGGATCGCGATGCATGTCTGGAACCGGCCGCCGCTCCCGAATGCGTCGCCGCTGCCCACGAAGCGTATTTCGACCGGTCCCATCAGCCTACGGGGCGAGGCTAGCAGACGCAGTGGGTTCGGACGACGCGCTCGGGACCGATTCGCGCCCACGGCCTCCGCCGAAGGGTGTATGCTGCCCACCCGTCAAACGATGCAGGAGTACCCATGGCCGAGCCGCGACTCACGATAGATGACGCCTACCACTGGGAGAAGACCAACCCCGACCGGGTTTGGCTGACCCAACCCATCGGTGACGGCAAAGTAGAGACCTACACTTGGGCTCAGGCGATGGATCAGGTTCGGCGAATGGCAGCTCACCTGAAGTCGCTCAATCTCGAGCCTGGCAGCCACATCGGGCTCATCTCGAAGAACTGTGCGCACTTCATCCTCACGGACCTCGCGATCTGGATGGCCGGACACGTCAGCGTAGCTCTCTATCCGACGCTCAACGCCGACACCATCGCGTACATCCTGGACCACAGCGAGTCGAAGCTGCTGTTCGTCGGAAAGCTAGATGGCTGGAGCGAGATCCAAAAAGGCATCCCGAACGACATGCCGTGTATTTCGTTCCCGCTGGCTCCCCCAAACGACTACGAGTCGTGGGACGACATCGTGAGCCGGACCGAGCCACTGCAGGGAACCCCGCGTCGCAAGCCGGAGGAGCCGGCCATCGTCGTGTACACGTCGGGAAGCACGGGGCGGCCCAAGGGCGTCATGCACAGCTTTGGCGCGATCGCGGCCTCGGTCGAGGGCGCCGAGTCGATCTTTCACGCCACCCCCGAGGACCGCATGTTGTCCTACCTTCCGCTTGCTCACGTCTTCGAGCGGTTTTGCGTCGAGTGCCAAGGCTTCCGCGCGGGGATGCAGCTCTTTTTCGCGGAGTCGCTCGACACGTTCGTCGCGGACCTCAACCGGGCGCAGCCGACCATCTTCGTTTCGGTGCCACGACTCTGGCTGAAGTTTCAGCTCGGTGTCTTTCAGAAGCTCCCGCCCGAAAAGCTCGAGCGGCTGCTTCGCATCCCCCTGCTGAACCGGGTCATCAAGAAGAAGGTTCTGACGGGCCTCGGCCTGCAAAACGTTCGGCTCGCGGCGAGCGGCTCCGCGCCCATCCCGCCGGACCTCATTCAGTGGTACCGAAATCTCGGTCTCGAGCTTCTCGAGGGGTACGGGATGAGCGAGGACTTCGCGTACTCGCACGCCACGATCCCCGGCAAAGGCCGGGTCGGCTACGTCGGAAGCCCGATGCCAGGCGTCGACGTCAAGATCAGCGAGGAGGGAGAAATCCTGATCAAGTCGCCGGGCAACATGATGTGTTACTATAAACAGCCGGAGATGACGGCGGAGTGCTATACCGGAGACGGCTACTTCCGCACGGGCGACCGCGGTGAGCGCGACGAGGAAGGCCGTCTTCGAATCACGGGCCGCGTCAAGGAGCTCTTCAAGACGAGCAAGGGGAAGTACGTCGCTCCGGCGCCGATCGAGAACCTCTTGAACAACCACTCCGAGGTCGAGGCCTGCTGCGTCACGGGCTCGGGCAACCCGCAGCCCTATGCGCTCGTCCTGCCGGCCGAGGAGCTTCGCCCGAAGCTGGGCGATCCCGGCGAACGAGAGCGATTCGAGCAGGAGCTCGGCTCGCTTCTCGACTCCGTCAACAAGGAGGTCGAAGCATTCGAACGCCTGCAGTTCTTGGTCGTCGTGAAAGACCCGTGGCTGATCGAGAACGGCTTCTTGACCCCGACGATGAAGATCAAGCGAAGCACGATCGAAGATACCTATGGCCCCAAGAGCGAGGCGTGGTACACCGCGAAAGAGCGCGTTGTTTGGGAAGCCTGAGTGAGCACGGAGACCTTCGACCGAAAAAAGATGGGTGACGCCAGCCTCTCCGAGGCGCTGCCGTCATCGATCTTCACGCGAGCCATATTCAAAGCGGCGCCAGCGCGCGTATGGGACAGCCTGCTCTTCTACGAGGAGATCGAAGGTCCACCTCCGTTGCTGCTGCGGCTCTTGCTACCCTCCCCGATTCGAACGGAGGGCGAAAAATCGAGCGTCGGGAGCGAGGCCGTTTGTCTCTACGACCGGGGGCATTTGATCAAGCGAACGACCCGAATCGAGGAGCGATCGCTCTACGAGTTCGAGGTTTTGGAACAGAAACTTCGCCTCGGGGGCTCGATGCGTCTCCACGGAGGCCGATACGCGTTGCGCTCCGAACGCGAAGGCGAGACCCAGGTGGTGCTCGAAACACGGTACACGAGCAAGAGGTGGCCGCGCTGGTTTTGGCGGCCCGTCGAACGCTTCGTGTGTCACCTTTTTCATCGGTTCCTGTTGCGGACGATGCAACGAAGGGCCGAGCAAGCCTGACGGAGGCTCGCTTGCCCGAGCTCATGCCTCCTCATTGGTTGATACGCGCTGCGGTTGCGGCCGTGTGGATCTACGAGGGGCTCTGGTGCAAGCTCCTCCGGGGCGAGCCGCGTGAGCTCGAGGTGGTCAAGGCGGTACCGCGCTACGGCGAGCGCTTTGGCGTTCCGTTTCTCCTCGCGCTTGGCGCGGTAGAGGTTGCTCTCGGCGTTTGGGTGCTGACGGGCTTCGAGCCGTTCCTCTGCGCGCTCGTGCAGACCGTGCTGCTGGTCTCGCTGAACGCGAACGGGCTCATCTGGTCGCGTCATTTGATCCACGACCCGAAGGGGATGCTCGTGAAGAACTTCGCGTTTCTGATCTTGGCCTGGGTGGCCGCCGGGCTGCCGGCGGGAACGGGCCCGTGAGCTCGTCGGCGGTCACGATCTGGGAGCGCGGGCGCCTCGATGCGCGCGTCGGCCCACGGCAGGTCCTGTTCGGCCGGATGTACGAGGACCCGCGCATCGAGCTCGATGCGTTTCCGGCCGGCGGTCGGATCTTCTGCATCGCCTCGGCGGGTTGCACAGCAATGCGACTGGCGCCGCGTTGCGACGTGGTTGCCGTCGACATCAATCCCGTCCAACTCGAGTACGCAGCCCGACGCCTGGAGGGCGATCCGGGTTTTCGCGGAAGGGCCGAGCGCGTGATGGACTTCATGCGCTTCTTCGCACCCCTCGCAGGATGGTGGCCGGCGCGGGTCCGTCGATTCGTGCAGCTCGACGAGCCGGACCAGCAGATGCGCTACTGGCGCCGCGAGCTCGACACGTGGCGATTTCGAACGGCGCTCGATGCGCTGTTCTCTTTCACGGCCCTGCGATCGGTCTATGCGCCGCGGTTCCTGGACTTCCTTCCGAAACGCCTCGGCAAGGTGATGCGGGCTCGAATGGAGCGCTGCTTTTCGCGACACCCGAACCGAGACAACCCGTACGCGCGATCGCTCCTTCTCGGAGAGCTTTCCTCGGACCCGCCCCCTCCCGAGGCAAGCCGCATTCAGCTCGTTCACGCCGACGCCGCGGCGTACCTCGAGAGCGAGCCGGCGGGAAGCTTCGACGGCTTCACGCTCTCGAACATCCTCGACGGAACGGACGAAAGGTACCAGCGACGTCTCGCTGCGGCGGTCAAGCGTGCAGCCGCACCACATGCCGTGACCGTCCTACGCAGCTTCGGCGACGGGCACGCCGCCTCGGCGGCGAATCGCGCTCCGGACGATCGCTCGATGCTTTGGGGCACGGTCTTCGTGCGGCCCGCGGCAGAGCTGTGAGCTCGCTCATCGATCCAAGACGTCGGGGCCGAGCTCCGAGAGGGTGTTTTTCCCAGTGAGCGCCATCGCGACGTTCATTTCTTCGCGGATGATGCGAATCACGTGCGCCACGCCCGCCTCTCCGCCGCCAGCGACCGCGTAGGCCCAGGCGCGGCCGAGCAAACAGGCTCTCGCGCCGAGGGACAACATCTTGACGACGTCGAGGCCGCTTCGAATGCCGCCGTCGACGAGGACTTCGACTCGATCGCCGACCGCATCCGCGATTGGCGGCAGCGCTGCAGCGGTCGAACGGACGTCGTCGAGCTGGCGGCCGCCGTGATTCGAAACGACCACGGCATCCGCGCCGACCCCGGCGGCGCGGATGCCGTCTTCGACGTCGAGGATACCCTTCAGCACGAGCTTGCCGGGCCAGTGCTTGCGCACCCAGGCGAGGTCGTCCCACGTGACGCTCGGATCGAACTGGCTATCTACCCAGTCTTTGAACCCATTCGGGCTCCTCGCGCCGGGAACGGCTGCTTCGAGATTGCCAAAGGTGAGTGGCTTTCCGCGTATCGCGACGTCGGTGACCCAGCCGGGATGCGAGACGATGTCCCAGGCGCGTACGAGCGTCTTCCCCGCAGAGATGGTGTCCATCATGCCGTTTCGGGTGTCTCGGTAGCGGGCGCCGACGACGGCCAAGTCCACGGTCAGAACCAGCGCCGAACACCCCGCATCTCGGGCGCGGCCGATCAGACTCTCCGCATAGCCGCGATCGCGCATGACGTAGAGCTGAAACCAAAAAGGCGCGCTGGTCGCCTCCCTGACCTCTTCCACCGAGCATATCGATACCGTCGACTCGCAGAACCGGATCCCTTCTCGTTCGGCGGCTTTCGCCGCCAGCACCTCGGCACGACGCGCAAACATTCCGGCAAGGCCAACGGGCGCGAGGACCAAAGGCAAAGAGAGCTCTTCACCGAGAACCGTCGCGCTCAGGTCGATGCTCGAGACGTCCCTGAGGATGCGCTGCCGCAGGTGGATCCGCCGTAGATCCTCGACGTTCGCGCGCATCGTGCTTTCCGAGTAAGCCCCACCGTCGATGTAGTCGAAGAGCTGACGCGGAAGCGTTCGGCGCGCTCGCTCGCGGTAATCCATGACGCTCGCAGGGGCGAGATTCATCGGTTGGTCGCGTGGGTCGGCCATCGGCCGACAATCGTGCCCGAAGCGGCCGGCGCTGGCTAGGTGCCGGTTTGCGCCCTCGGGGGCTCGGACGGCTCGTTGGAGCTCTCGTCGCGCGAGGCGAAATCCGCCGTTTCCTCGGGGGGCAGGGTCTTCATCAGTGCGACCTTCGGCCCTGCCTCGCCCTCGATTCGAAGCTCGATTCCGTCAGCAACCGCATGGGTCGCAAAGTCGCGAATCACCTCGTGCACGTCGTGGTCGAGAATCCGAGTCTTGGTCATGTCGATCGTGAGCCTGCATTCCTTTGGGACCTCGCGCAGAATTCGCTTGAGCGCCGCCTTGTTGAGGAAGGTCATGTGCTCCGTGAGCCGAATCGTCATGGAGCCGTCCTCGTGCTCCTCGCGATAGAAGTTGATCTGGTAGTTGTAAATCAGGATCTCGAAGAAGGCGACCGCCATGCCGAGCATGATGCCGGTGAGCAGGTCCGTGAGCACCAACCCGACGACGGTCGTGATGAAGGGCAGGAACTGCCACAGGCCTTCGCGCCACATCTGCTTGAAGAGCGAGACTCGCGCGAGCCGGTAGCCGATGACCAGCAGGATTGCTGCAAGGCTCGCGAGCGGGATCTGATTGAGCAGCGTCGGGATGGCCGCGACGCAAACGAGAAGCAGGACGCCGTGGGCAAACGCGGCGAAACGCGTCTTTGCGCCCGAGTCGATGTTCGCGGAGCTTCGAATGATGACCTGGGTGATTGGAAGGCCGCCGAGGAGACCCGAGACGATGTTGCCGGCGCCTTGGGCCTTGAGCTCCTTGTTGGTCGACGTTACGCGCTTTTCGGGGTCGAGGTTGTCGGTGGCCTCGACGGAGAGGAGCGTCTCGATGCTGGCGACCAGCGCCAACGCGAGGCCGGTGGTGTACACCTTGGGATTCAGGATCTGCGAGAAGTCGGGCTTTCGAAGGTTTGAAACCAGCTCGTCGAAGGACGACGAAACGGGAACGGCGACGAGATGGTTCGGGGAAATCGCGAAGCCGTTCGCAAGCGCCGCAAAGATCAAGTTGAGCGCGATCCCGAGGACGACCACGATGAGTGGCGCCGGCAGCGCCTTGGTGAAGCGCCTGTTCGCGATGCCGGGGCGCTGCCACGCGAGCAGTATCGCCAGCGACAGGACGGTCACGGCGATGGCGCCGGGGCTCAGCGCCCCGAGCGCGTTCGCGATCTCGCTGAAGGTGTTGGCGCCGTCGCGCTGAAAAAACTCGAGCTCCCCCTCGAACGAGCTGTCGTAGCCGAGCGCATGCGGGATTTGCTTCAAGATGAGAATGATTCCGATGCCGGCCAACATTCCCTTGATCACGCTGTTGGGAAAGTAGTGCGCGATCACGCCGGCTTTGAGGAACCCGGAAACGACCTGCACGACCCCGCAGACGATGACGACGAGCAGGTAGGTGTCGAAGCCGAGCGATTCGATCCCGGTCGCAACGATGACCGCGAGACCTGCGGCAGGGCCACTGACCCCCAGGCGCGAGCCGCCGAAGATCGACACGACGATGCCGCCCGAGATGCCGGCGATGAGACCGCTGAAGAGCGGCGCTCCGGACGCGAGCGCGATGCCCAAGCAAAGCGGAAGCGCGACCAGAAATACGACGATGCCAGCTCGGATGTCGTCTGCGAGAAAGCGGCGGTCGAACATAATCGGCTACAACATGGGGCAGTGGGTGGGCGGCGCCACCCCCGACTGGGCGGCTGGGCGGCGCACCGGTCTATTCGCAGGCGGGAGCGCCGGCGTCAGGATAAACGATGAAAGCCATCGCGTGTGAGGGGATATCGACGGGACCCGCGGCACGCTGGGAACTACCGCAAAACGCCGGGAGGCGCCACGAGCCTCGCCTCAATCGAGCTGAGGCTGCGTCGAGACGGTCAGCACGTACGTGTCGCAGGGACCGGCGAATCCGCCTTCCTTCGATGTGATTCCGATGATCACGCTGGCCGGGCCGCCGATCGACCCTTCACAGCTCTGAGCGAGCCGAAGCGTTTCGCCGCCGTGCTCCACGCAATAGTCGGCGCCGCCGAACGAGCTGCTCGAGCCGCTGCAGTCCGCCTCCGCGGTCAGCCCGTTGGGACAGACGTAGGTCAGAAACAGCTCTTGCTCGCTTTGAAGCCCCAGGACGTCGACACGGACGCTGAGCTCGTTGCTGTGACCGAGGTCGAGCCGGTAGAAGTCGGAGTCGGCCGGACCGTCGAGCGTTCCCTCGACCTCGACCAGAGGGCCCCAGAGCGGGCAGGGGCCGTTGCAGTCGAGCGGAGCCGCGCTGGCGGGGTCGTCGTTTCGCTCGTAGGGGTCCCGGCATACGCAGCGACCGTCGTCGCAAAGCGGGGCGCCGGGGTCTTCACAGACACCACAGAACTGGAACCGGCCGCAAAGATTGCTCGTCCCGCATTCGATTCCCCGGGCCTCGCAGGTGCAATCGTCGATGCATTCGTACGTCCCATTCGAGGTCGAGGGCCTGCACTCGTCGCCTTGCGCGCATGGCGGGCACTCCACGAATCTGCCGCATCCGTCGGGCAGCCCGCCAGGGGGTGAGCATTCGTTGTCGGCGCATGGGAATAGGGGCATGCAGCATTCACCCTCGACGCAGATCTCGCCGATGCCGCAGCCCCCGCATGGCGCGCCGCAGTCTTGGCCCTCCGGGCATACGCATCGATTGTCGAAGCATTGGAGGTCGCCAGGGCAAGCTCCGCAGTCGAGGAGGGCATCGCTGCCGCACCCCACGGAGACCTCGCCGCACTCGGCGCGGGCGCTGCTGCACGTGTTGGGCTCGCAGCCGCAGACGAGGCTCTGGCCGTTTGCGCCGCACGTGCTGCCGTCTTCACAGGGGGGGCACTCGACGAATCCGTCGCATCCGTCGGGAAGCGTTCCGCACTCGACGGTCACCCCGAGCGCTGCGAACTGAGCGACCACCTCCTCGCAGGAGGCCGGGTCGCAGACGGGCTCGGGCTCTTTCGTGTCGTAGCAGAGGCCGTCGCTGTTCCAGCAGAAGTATCCGCCGGGGCAATCGGATGGGGCCACGCACGAGAACACGCCGTTTGGAATGCTCAGATCGCAGCCGCCAACCAGGCCGAGGCCCAGCAGCAGTAGCAGGGGTCGTTTCATCAGGGCCGTCCTTCGGGGCTAGGACCCCCAAAAGGGTAACAACCGGGCCGAGCTCAAACTGCTTCGAGTGGAGATTTCGTGAGGTGGATCGCGGGTCTCCAGAGTCTCTAGCCCTGCGAGCTTTCGCACGCCTCGCGCGTCACTTGGTGACGATACTCGAAAAGCCGCTCTAGATTCTTCCGGGCGAACCAGCCGCCGAAGACGCGCCCGAGCACTCCGAGCGGAAGCTCGTATTCGATGTCGTCGGTGAGAACGCACTCGTGGTCGCCGCGCGGCGTCACGATGTGGCGGTGAAGCCACTTTGCAAATGGCCCTTTGACCAGGCGGTCCGCAAACATGCGACCCGGCTCGTACTCGACGTGCTCGGCAACCATGGTCTGCCAGAGGGGCCCTACCTTGACGCGTAGCACCACGCGTGTCCCGACCTCGAGCGATGCCGGTGGCTGAACGATTTCGGTCTCCTGCCAGGGGGGCTGAAGGCGCTCGAACGCGTCCGGGGCCTCGTGGAACGCAAATACGCGTTCTGCGCTCGCACGAATGACGCTTTCTTTCTTGAATCGCATCACCGCGAATCATGGGTCGGTGGGCTCGACTGACAACCCCCGAGGGCCAATCGCTCAAGACTTGGAGAACCAAGCCCTCAGCTTGGCCACGACCCCCTTCTCGTCTTCCTCGGCGATTTGCTTCTTGATCTTGCCGAGTGTCTTCGGAGAAGTCTCGAGCGGCTCGAAGCTCGACGCGAGCGCTGCGATCGAGTCTTCGAAGTCGTTGACGACTCGCTGTAGGCTCGGGTCCGCTTCGATCAAAGCGGCAAGCTCTTTTTCGTCTTCCTCGGAGGCGGCGCCGGCGGCGTGGAGCGCTGCAAGCAGCTCGGCTCTCTCTTCGCGTTCGTTCATGCTTTCATCGCTCGGTGAATCACGGGAAGCAGGGTGCGCATTGAGCGCATTCCCGCGAGTATTCTGGATTTGACCGTCCCTACGGGCAGCCCGAGTGTCTCGGCAATCTTCCCGTGAGACATCCCTTGAAAGTACGAGAGCTCCAAGACGGCACGCTGGTCCGCGCTCAAGCGCTGAAAGGCCTGCCGAAGCGCCTGATGCCATCGTGTCGAGGAGACGAGCACGTCGGGCCGCCCGCCTTCGGTCACCAAGGCATCACCTTCGTTGTACTCGGACTGGCGGTCTCCGTACCGTCGCGAGCGCGCCCGGAGAGCGTCGAGCGCACGACAGCGTGCGATCGTCACGACCCACGCGACGACGCTTCCACGCGCGCTGTCGTACTGCGGCGCCCGGCGCCAGAGCTCTACGAAGACCTCTTGAAGGATCTCCTCGGCCTCGGCGCGAGAGCCGAGCATCTTCATCAATAGGGCGAGCAC
This sequence comes from Myxococcales bacterium, assembly GCA_024643985.1. Taxonomy (GTDB): domain Bacteria; phylum Myxococcota_A; class Polyangia; order Polyangiales; family Houyiibacteriaceae; genus SG8-38. Next base: position 11,817 of record JAHELW010000036.1, read on the forward strand.
CGTGCTCGCGTATTGCTCGTAAAACGCGTTCAGCGCCGGGCCCGAATCACCCGCCGCCATGGCGGCCACGATCTCTTCTGGGTTTCGCTGCTGTGCTTCCGGGATCACGTGTCAGTTCCCATTCCAGCGGCTTGAATCGTGGCGAGACTGCCGACTGCGAGGTCGTCGCGAAGCAGCGCGATGTCTCGACCAATGGTATCCCACCACGCCGCTGCGTCCTCCTGGGACCAAGCGGCAATTGCCAGCGCCTGCAGGCGCATCGCGATTTCGGCGGCGGATGCCGGCCGGTCGTCCCGCTTCTTTTCGAGGCACTGCATGACCAGCATCTCCAGCTCCGGGTCGATGTCGCGCTCGGCGCGGTGGGACGGAAGGTCGGGCTCTGCGCTCAGGTGCTGCGCGCATATCTCGATGGCACTCGTTCCTTCGAACACGAAACCTCCTGTCAACAAGTAGTACCCGACTGCTCCGAGCGCGTACAGATCGGACCGTGCATCGATCGAGGGTGGGTCGAGAATCTGCTCTGGGCTCATGAATCGAGGCGTTCCGATGATCGCCTCGGAGACCGTGTTGGTCGCGTCGGTGCCCGCGCCCACGTTCTTGACCAGCCCGAAGTCGAGCACCTTCGTGACGTCATGCATACCGCCCTGGCGAGTCATCATGATGTTGTTTGGCTTGATGTCGCGGTGAACCAGACCGATCGAATGGGCCTCCTGCAAGGCCATCGCACACTGCTTGAGAATGTGAATCACGCGCGATTGCGGTAGGTAGCCCTCCACTTGAACGACCTCCAGCAGCGTGACGCCGTCGAGGAGCTCCATCGCATAGTAGAACGTCCCGTCTTCGGTTCGGCCGTAGTCGTAGATCGTCACGGTGTTCGGATGCTTCAGCTTCGCCGTCATCTGGACTTCGCGCCGAAACCGGTCGAGGTCTTCCGGACTGTTGCGATCCGCGCTCAAGAGCTTGACCGCAGTCGGCCTCTTCAGCATTCCGTGCTGCGCCCGATACACGGTGCCCATGCCGCCCTCCCCGAGCTTCTCCTCCACGATGTACTGACCGAGCTTCTTGGCGTCGCGGACGTCCCGGCGTAGCCCGTAGATCACCCGGGTCGCCCAGGCTGCGAGAAGCGTGGTGAGCGCCCACGCAAACCCGATCTGAATCGACTGGCTCCTGGCGAGCACGTTCTTCTTCGAGATCTTCCGAAAGAACCCGTGCCCGTTCCAGACTTCGAGATCGACGGTGAGAAAGTTCACGTAGACGGCGATGACGAGGGGAACTCCGACCGCAAGCCCGAGCCACGCCGTGTGGCGCGCGGTGCTCGGGACGAACACCGCTCTTGCGATGAGCACGAAAGAGAGCGCGTATGCCGTCGTGGTCGCCGCGCCTGCCGCGGCCGGAAGATTTGCGCCCATCACGACGAGACAAATGCTCGTGAGAACCAGGCCTACGCCTTCGACGATTTGAATCGCACGCGTGCCGAAGGGGCGCGCTCGGCAGGTCAGCCACACACCGGCGACGGGAATCCACGAGACGGCGTGGGCCCAAAACGAAGGGTGCACGACTTCTTTGGCCATGTAGTCGAAGCCCAAACCGAGCAGCAGGCGGGTGACCAGGGAAAGAAGCAGAAGGACCGCAACCGCCAAGCCGAACGCGCCGACGCGCTCTTGCAGAAACTCCCGGCTGTCCGTGGTCTGCCCGATGCCCGTGGTCACGACGCGCCGAACCTAGCACAGTCGAGCGCGTTGACTCCACGAAGCTGGACACGTATCAGTGGTTGGCAGGGCCGACGAAATGAACTTCCGGAAGTTTGGTGAGCTACACCTCGGGCTCAGCCGCCGCGCGTTCCTGGCGAACGCGGGCAGCGTCGCGGTAGGAGCGTTGTCGAGCCAGCTCGTGCCGGGCTGCGGAACCTCGAATGACGCGCCTGCCACGGAGCCGTTCGATCCGGCGACGCCGTGGTGGCTCCAAGGGAACTTTGCGCCGGTGTTCGACGAGCTCGAGGCAACCGAGCTCGAAGTCTCGGGATCGATCCCGCCCACGCTCGCCGGCCGCTACGTTCGAAACGGCTCGAATCCGTCGAGCGGCGAGTCGGCACACTGGTTCTTCGGCGACGGAATGCTCCACGCGGTGGAGATCGCCAACGGCAAAGCGACCGCCTACCGAAACCGCTGGGTGAGGACCGGCCAGCTGGCAAATGCGCCGGTGCCCGGCACTCCGCCAACGGGAGCGAACAACGCCTCCAACGTGAGCGCGATCTACCACGGAGGCCGACTCCTCACTTCGGGCGAGGTCGGCCTGCCATTCGAGATCAATCCGCTCGACTTGTCCACCGTCGGTGTCCACGACTTCGAAGGCAAGCTCACGCAATCGTTCACCGCTCATCCGAAAATCGACCCGTCCACGGGCCACATGCACTTCTTCGGCTACTGGTTCTTCGGCGACGACCTCCTGCTCTACCACGTCGCGGACGAGACGGGACGGCTGATTTCTACCGAGCGGGTCGCGGTGGCTCGGTCGACCATGATTCACTCGTTTGCCATCACGGAGAGCGACGTCGTGTTTTGGGAAGCGCCGGTTCTGTTCGACCTCGACGCAGCCGTCGGCGGCGAGGCCGTGCCCTTCATCTGGGATCCGAGCTACGGCGCCAGAATCGGCGTGATGCCTCTCGGCGGCCCCACCAGCGACATTCGTTGGGTGGAGGTCGACCCCTTCTACGTATTCCACGAGGTGAACGCATACCGGGACGGCGACGACGTCATCGTCGACGTCTGCTGGCACCCGGACATGTTCAACGAGACGGACCTGGTCGGCAGCTCGGGGGCGAGCGCCGTGAAGCGGTGGCGAATCAACACGGCCGGCCCGGACCTCGCGTACGACGAAGAGGTCGTCACGACGCGAGGGTTCGAGCTGCCCTCGCATGACCGGCGCTTCAGCGGACGACGGCACCGTCATGGATGGTTCGCCGCCACTCGGGACAATCCGCGGACGGTCGATTTCGCCGGGATCGGACACGTCGACTATCAGACGGGTGCGGTGAACGAGTGGGATCCCGGCCCGACGCGCCACGCCGGAGAGGCGTTGTTCGTCGCCGGAGATGCGGGCGAAGGCGAAGGTTGGCTGCTCGCATTCGTCTATGACCACGCGACGAACGGGAGCACGCTGGCGATTCTCGAAGCTCTCGACGTAGCGTCCGGCCCAATCGCCGAGGTTCGGCTCCCGCAGCGCGTGCCCTACGGCTTCCACGCCGTCTGGATTCCCGCAGAAACATGACGCGACGGAGAACACGTCCCGATACGTCTGGGAAGCCCGGATACATCACGCGTGAGGGTTATCGGCGATTCGAGGCCGAGGCGGACCGGCTCTGGAACGTCGAGCGCCCCAAGATGGCCAAAGCCGTGCAGGTCGCCGCGGCCGAGGGCGACCGCTCGGAAAACGCGGAGTACCAATACAGTAAGCAGCGGCTGGCCGCGATCGACCGGCGGCTGCGTTTTCTAGGGCAGCGCCTGAAGGTACTGACGATCGTCGACGAGACGCCGCCGGACGATGGGCGCGTCTACTTCGGGAGCTGGGTGACCATCGAAGACGAGGACGGCAACGCGCAGACCTATCGAATCGTCGGTCCCGACGAGATCGACCCGGACGAGCAATGGATCAGCATGGATTCACCCGTGGGGCGTGCGTTGCTGTCACGAGAGGTGGGCGACGAGGTGACGCTCAAGAGACCGCGGGGCGAGGCCACCTTCGAGATCGTCGAGGTATCCAACGAGCCTCCCGATTGAAGACCGTGTGCTATCTCCACCTGCATGGCGGGTCGCCGAAAGCAGCGCTTGCTTCGCGACGCCGAAAGCGGCTACCTCCGGATGACGCCCCAAAATGACGTGCCGGCCGAGAGGCGCCACGCGAAGTGCACGTCGGCATCCCCACCCCGAATGACGATGCCCGGACCGAGCTCGAAGAGGAAAAACGGAGAAACGTGGCGCGCGGCTGCGATCTCGACTCCGGTGCGCACGAGGAGCGGAATGAAGCCGGCAGCGCCGATGTCACGATTATTGATGTAGACGGCGAAGGGAATCGTTCCGCCGGTGATCACACTCACGCGCTCGTGGACGTCGATCGACACGGGCGCTGCAACCTCGGCCTTGACGCCGAAAGTAAACGCGTCCGCCCGATTGCCGGCGAGTAGAATCCCCGGAGTAAAGCGAAAGGCCACGTCGTTGGTGACCCGGCTGCGCCTCTTCGTCGCGAGGTGCCACCGAAGCGGCGAGCTGAGCCCGAAACCAATGCGAATGAAGCGCCCCGGAGCCAACGACGTAGCCCAGTCGCCGTAGACGAGGGCGCCCTTGAGCGCCCAATCCAGCTTTCGTGCTCCTCGGTTCCACCATTCATAAAACAGGCTCGGATAGCCCACACCCACGTTGTGGACGTCGTCCTGTTGCACCCGGCGCCCTCCGATGGTGGAGCTCGCAGGCCCCGCCGAGACCGGGCTCGCCAACGCGAGCACGAGCGCGCACACCCCAATCGCTCTCATGCGTGGCTCGTAGCTTGGAGAAGCCTCACCTTCAAGCGCCCGCACTTCCCGTTCGCACGGGTCGCGGCTACCATCCGGCTGAAACGTGAACGATTCGATCGCGTCGACTCGATCCCAGACTGGAAGTTGGGAGTGGCTGACCGAAACCGGCGGCACGCTCACGCTCGTGGAGCGTCTCCGCTTCGCACCGGCGATCGGCCGGACGTTCGGCCGTTTCGCGATGGACCGCACACGTCTGGCATTCCGCGTCAGCCCGAGGCACTCGTACGGCGCCGTGGACCTGTGGCCGATCGCACCCGACTCGGCCTTCGCCGAGCGTTCCGAAGAGGAAGCTCGCGAGCTCCAGTCGACCGCGGTGCTCCATCACGGGTATCGCACCTGGGTGTTCGGCGCAGCGTTGGCCCGACTCGACGACGCCCCACTCGACCCGGAGCTCTTCCACGCGGGCGCGTTGGTGCACGACGTGGGACTGGAGCACATCGAGCCAGGGCAGTGCTTCACCCGGCGAAGCGCAGAAGCGGCGCAAACCGCGGCCGAGCACGCCGGACTCGAACGGGATCGCACCATTGCGCTGATGGACGGGATCGCGATGCACATCAGCCCCGAGCTTCGCTTCGAGCAAAGCGCACTCGGCTTCTATCTTCAGGCGGGCGCCATGGCGGACCTGACGGGCATTCGCGCATGGGAGCTCCCCGGGGATCTTCGAGCACGCGCCAACCAAGCCTTTCCGCGTGAGGATGTCCACCGGGTGCTCTCGCGATGTTGGCACGCGGAAGCCAAGGCGGTCCCCGGCGGCCGGGCGCATTTCGCCGACGTTTGGGGCGGCTTCTCCCGCATCGTGCGCTGGCTTCCGCCCCGCCTGTAGCAAGACGCGGCGAACCGTGAGAACCTCGGGCCCAGCGCAACCTGAAAGGAGATCCCCGTGAACTCACTCGAATGGCTCGCCGCGGCCGCGATCATGACGGCCCTTTTCTGGGTTCCGTACATTCTCGAGCGCTCGGTCGCGCTCGGTTTGATCGGAGCGCTCAAACCCGTCGACCCCGAGCACGAGCTCCAGCAGGCACTGTGGGCGCGCCGCGCGAAGCGGGCTCACTACAACGCGGTCGAGAACCTCGTCGTGTTCGCGACGCTCGTGCTCGTGGCGCAGGCGATGGGCATAGGTGACGGAGCGCAGGTGCTTCTCGCTGCGCAGCTCTACTTTTGGGCGAGGCTCGTGCATTACCCAGCCCTCACGCTGGGGCTGCCGGGCGTACGAACCCTCGCGTTCCTAGCGGGCTTCGCCGCGCAGGTCATCGTCGCAATCGAGATCTTCAAGGGCTGAGCCGAACGCTACTGCTCGATGCAGAAGAGACGAAGGCGCGTGGAGCAGCTCGGCGTCTGCGCCGCGGACCAGCGCGTGTCGACGAACTGGGTGCTGCCGCAAAGCGACCGAATGCCGCTCGAGTCGCTCGTGAAATCTTCGCAGTCGCCGCCATCATAGGACTCGCCGCTCGGCAGCGTGCCGGTCCACACGTCGCCGCCGCGCAGCTCGCCGGTCGCATCGAGATTGATCGGTGCCTCGATGGTGTCGTCCGTCAGGTCGTCCCAATCGGCGGCAATGACCGTACCGTCGACGAGGACGTAAGGCACGGTCGACTCGACGAGGCGGCCCGACACCGGGGAGGCGAGGGTCGAGAGCCACGCTCTGAACTCGCCCTCCAAACCGGCTGCGTCCGCCTGCGTCGCACAGATCTCGTCGGCGCCTGCAATTCCGCCCATCGAGCCGGTCTGGACCGTGGCCGTGACGAAGATGCGGCGCTCGGACGGACCTGCATCGCCTGCATCCACGCTCGCGTCGGTGCTGGCATCCATCCCGGTGCCGACGCCCGAGTCGGTCGCCGCATCGACGGCGGCGTCCGCCCCGGCGTCCTCTTGCACGGCAGTCGTCGAGGAAGTCGAGGACGTGCACGCGCACAGCGCGACACAGACCAAGGTGGCGATGACGGGCTTCATCCGGGTGCTTTCGCAGCTCGAAAAGCGCGGCGCAAGCCGTCGGCTTCGCATCACTCTTCGCCGTCGGAAACCCGCTCGACCGCACCGATGTCGCAACCGTCCCCTTGCGGCCGCGGCACGCCCCGCTGGTCGAAGTCGGTTGCACACGCTTCTGGCGGGACCGCATCGAGCGCGACGCTTCCGCGTTCGGGCGTGTGGGTCCGGAGCACGCCGATATCGATCGAAAGCGTGCCGAGCGCGAGGTCCTCGCCCGAGACCTCGTCCCGATCGCTCGGAAGATCGAGGCCGCAGGTATCGCCCGGGCTTTCGACGTTATAGCCAAGTGAAAACGCGGGCTCGCCGACGCAAGTGCCGTCGACGAGCGTGGACTCCAACGACACCGAGGCGCTGATCGAGATCGCGCTGCCCGCTTCTCCTTCGTTGTCCGCAATCGTGGCGTTCCGAAGGCTCGCTCCAGAAACGTCGAAAATCGCTGCCCCGGCGATGGTGGCCGCGTTCCCAGACAGGGTCGAGCTCACGATCGTCAGGCTACCCGCGTTCAGAATGGCTCCGCCGAGGTCCGCGGTGTTTGCGTACAGCGTGCTGTCGACGAGCGTGAGGGCGCCTCCCTCGTTCCAAATCGCCCCGCCAAACGAGGGCGCCACGTCGCCGGCCGGCGGTCGGCCGCCGGTAATCGAAAAGCCCCGAAGCTCGACCGTTGCCCCGCGCGCCACGTGAACGACGCGATCCTGCCCGCTGCTGCGGAGCTCGAGATTCCGTTCCCCGTCTAGGGATACGTCACCACCGATCCGCAACTGACGGTCGATGATGATTGTCGTCGGTCCGTTGCACGCAAACGTGAAGGGCCCTCCGCCCTCTTCGATGGCGGATTCGAGACCTGCTCTCGTGCACGGCCATACCGACCCGACCTCTCGGCAAGTTCCGTCCCAACAAACGCCTTTGCTGCAGCGGACTCCCTCTTCGAGCTCGATGAATCGGCAGAGCCCGGTCTCGGCGTCGCATTCGTCAATGGTGCACTCGTTGCGATCCTCGCAGGGGGTACCCTCGCACGGGTCGGGCGTGGGCGAGGAGGCAGAGTCGCCGCAATGAGCCATGACGAGCGCCGTGAAGACGACCCCCGTTACGAAAAGCGCGCCCCCGTTCGATCTAGCCTGGAAAGGTGCCACCATTTTCGAGCTGACCTTCTCCGCTCCAGCAAGCGTCATGCGCGAGGAGAAACGAGTCGATGAGCTCGCGGCTCTCTGGACTGACTGGAGCCTCGAAGTCCGGATGTAGCACGAACCGCCAGGCATTGCTGTCCGTAGCGAGGTTCGCCTCCGGCCGGTAACAATACTCGCCACCGGAGCGGGCCTCGCAAACCTCTACGTCGATGCAATCGGGGTTCAGCGGCTCCCCGTTCCTCGGCGCGCAGATTCGGTCGTTGGTCTCTGCGCGACTCGTATCCGCCTCGTAGGCGGCCACTCGCTGCTGATCGAACACCGCAGAGATCAGGTCGGCGTGGAGAGACGCCTCGAGGAGAAACTCTTTCCAAGTCACGCTGCCGGGGACCGGCAACGCGGCTCGCATGCACTCCGCGGGCTGGAGAGGAGAAAGCTCGATACGAACCACTCTTCGCTCGCCGTCGAAGTCTTGAACGAAGCTGATTCCGCCGATGGTGGCCGAGGGGGTCGACTCGCGCTCGCAGCCGAGCGTGGACAGCGTCCCGAGCATGAAAAGTAGAAGCGTCGAAGTAAGTGTGGATGTGCGTGACATGGTGGCCTCCTAGTTCGCCAAGATCAGGCATCGATGTGGGTTGTCGGGGTCTTCGGAGCACGCAGCCTCCGCGACGTAGAACTCGGGCATTTGATTGATCCCGTAAAAGTGCGGAAGACTCCAGTCGACTTTCTCGACGAATGCGAATCCCCGCAGCATGTTGAAATGGTCTTTTGCTCGCTCTCTTCTCGCATCGGTGATGTACGGGTGGTCGGAAGAGGTCCAGATATATGCAGCCAGCCAGAGCATCTCGTAGGTATTGGCTCCGGCTCGCGACCAGCAGAGCTCGCATGAAGAGCGCCGCGGGCAGCCGTTGCTCGCCGAATGCATCATGCCCCCGCGCGCATGACGAACCTCGTGGAAAATCGTCGCGCCTCGGATGACGGCGTCGATGTCGTAATAAAACGACTGATAGAGCCTGATGTAGTCGTTGCGTAAGGTTCCTTCGACCGTTTTCGCGATCTCGCAGCGCCGGCTCGTGACGTTCTCGCAGGTGCGGGCACAGCTTCCGTCGACGCGGTACGTGTTCTGATAGACGTAGGCCGACGCCCATTTGAGAAACGTGTCGTAGATCGAGAAATCGTAGAGGTGCTTGCCGCGGTCGAGCTCGTGTCCCTCGGCGTTGGCATAGACGATGTTGGCGTAGCCGTTGTAAGTCCGGCCGAGGGGCGTCACGACCTCGCCGCGGTCTTCATCGTACGCCAAGACCTGGTCGCGGCCGAGCTCGCCCCATCCGTGCCCCTGCGCGAGGCCGAAGCCCTCGATGTGCTCGCGAGCTTCCTCGCTGAACCACCATGGGCTCATCCAAACGTGGTCGAACACATGCGAGCCTTCGTTGCCGATCCACTCACGGTCGTAGGCGGGCCAATCCACCTCGCCACCTTCTGCATTTTGAAGAGCGTGGCAGAGCGTGTCGTCTTCGTCGGGGACGAAGAGGAGGCAGCTCGGCATCAAGGCGTACACGAGCACAGCCACCAGCGCAGCGAGGAGCAGCGCCTTCCGGGTCAACAGCCGCTCGGTCAGTCGGGCCACGACGACAGCGCTCCCTTCTCGCTCAGTCGGGCGTCGAGGGTCGGCGCCACTTGCATTCGCTCGCTGATCAGGCGCTGCCATCGAGGCGGGGGCACGAACCGATCGAAGTCACGGGCATACTGCGGCGCGAAGCGATCTCGCAGCGCGATGGCCTCCTCGCCGAGCAAGAGTCGAAGCTCGAAGATGACCGCACGGGTCATGAGGGGCATCTCGCGGCCGATGTCGAGGAGAGCTGAAACCGCGCGATCGCGGAGATCTGGTTCGAGCGACCCGATTCTAGCGATCGATGCCACGGCCCGAAAGCGCACCCTCACCTCTTCGGCGTGCCGAAGGTCGATGGCGTGGCTGCCGCTGCCCGACGTTTGCGGCTCGGGAAGCGGGAGCTCGAGCAGGGTCTGGAGCA
>JAHELW010000197.1 GCA_024643985.1 Myxococcales bacterium
CTCCTGCAAATCGGCGAGCAGCCGCCCGACGCGATCGTGCTCGCGGCCGACCTCGACCCGCTCAGCCCGGCCGACGTCATCGAGGCGCTCAGCGACCACGAGCGCACCCGGCACGTGCGCGCGATTCTCGTCGGAAACGGCGAGGACAAGGCGAAGGCGCTGCAAGCGGGCGCATCGGCGTACGTGCGAGTCACCGACCTCGAGGGGCTCCGGGACACCCTGGAAGCCCTCATGGGCGTCCGGCACTAAGACCGGGGCCGAGACTGAGGCCGGTCTCGGTTGCAGTTTAGGGGCGGCTGGCGTAACTCGAGCTTGATGCCTCTCTCGGCGCTCAACTACAGCTCGGACGGTCTGATCCCCGTGATCGCTCAGGATGCGGAAACGGGTGAGATCCGCATGGTGGCCTATGCCGATCAGACCGCGATCGAGAAGACCCTGGAGACCGGGTTGGCGCACTTCTTCAGCCGCTCGCGCGGAGAGCTCTGGCAGAAGGGCGAGACCAGCGGCAACACGCTCGCGGTCCGGAGCGTCTGGGTCGACTGCGACGGCGACACGCTGATCTACATGGTCGACCCTGCGGGCCCCTCCTGTCACACCGGCGCCGAGACCTGTTTCTTCCGCCGACTGGACGATCGTGGGGATCTCGTCGAGGCAAGCGGCGAAGCGGCGCCTACGCTGCTTCGCCTCGAGCGCACGCTGGAGGCGCGGAAGTCCTCCGATGCGGGCAAGAGCTACACCAAGTCGCTGCTCGATGCGGGCGCAACCAAGATCGACGAAAAGGTGCGCGAGGAAGCGGCGGAGCTCGGTCAGGCGCTGATCGGAGAATCCGATGAACGCGTGGCGTCGGAGGCGGGCGACGTGACGTACCACCTGCTGGTGGGGTTGCTGCTTCGCGGGGTGTCGCTTCGCGATCTCCTGGGCGGGCTATCGAAGCGGTTCGGCCAATCGGGGCATGACGAGAAAGCGTCGCGCTAAATCTGAAGCATTGAGCCCGATACCTCTCGCGGGCCTCGGCCTTCGGCCTCTGGCGCTCTTCCGTGACCGCCTCAGTTCAAAATCTTGTCGATGTCCTTCTCGACCGTCTCTTCGCGGACCCGGCGGGCGAGCGCGAGCTCGGTGATCAGGAGCTTGCGGGCCTGCTCCATGAGCTTCTTTTCGCCGTAACTGAGCTCGCCCTTGTCGGCGCGAACGCGCGCGAGGTCGCGCAGGACCTTGGCGACCTTGATCGGGGAGCCGCTCTTCAGCATTTCGGTGTACTCGCGGTAGCGGCGGTTCCAGGGCTGGGAGGTGACGGCCATTTCGTCCTTGCGGAGCTCCTCGAGGACGGTCTTCGCGGCTTTGCGCGACATCACCTGGCGAAGCCCCACCCGATCGACGGCGTTCATGGCGACTCGGATGGTTCCGGCTTTTCCGTTGACCAGCCGGAGGATGTAGAAGTCAATCTTGTCGGAGCCGATCATTCGCTCCTCGATTTGCGTGATCTCAGCCACCCCGTGCGCTGGGTGCACTGCTTTGTCGCCTACGCTGAAGCTCATGAGAACGCTCTCCTTCGGGTCAAAAACGACGAAAACCCGCGCCGGAAGCGCGGGTGGGAATCCAGTCGTCAACGGGCGTGCAATTCACTGCATGCACGTGATCTGTATAGCAAAACGCGGCCCGAAAGTCAACGTCGACTTCAGTTCAAACCCGTGTGATTTCGAGGCGTTGCGACGATTTTATAGGTTGATTTTAGGGTTGACAGAACGCGCGTGTCAAACCCTCCCAAACCGGGGTCAGTTGGGGCGTGCGCGCTTGGGGGGAGCACCTTTCGAAGCGGGCTGGGCCTTGCTGTCGGCCGTCGCCTCGCGGGTGGCATCCTCTGGGGCGTCCTCCTCGATGAGCCCGTGCTGTTGAAGGAGCTTTCGTTCGACTGCTTCGAGGATGTCAGGATGCTCTTCGAGGAAGTTGCGCGCGTTGTCCCGGCCCTGTCCGACGCGCTCCTCGCCGTAGCTGTACCAAGCGCCGGACTTCTGAATGATGCCGGCCTCCACGCCGAGGTCGAGCACGTCGCCCGTGCGGCTGATGCCTTTGCCAAACATGATGTCGAACTCGCAAAGCCGAAACGGCGGTGCCAGCTTGTTCTTGACGACCTTGACGCGGCAGCGGTTGCCGACCGCGGCGTCGCCGACCTTGATCGTGCCGATTCGGCGAATGTCGAGGCGCTGTGAGGCGTAGAACTTGAGCGCGTTCCCGCCGCTGGTGGTCTCGGGGCTGCCGAACATGACGCCGATCTTCATGCGAATCTGGTTGATGAAGAACAGGGTGGTGTTGCTCTTCTGAACGGTGCCGGTGAGCTTTCGAAGCGCCTGGCTCATGAGGCGCGCCTGGAGGCCGACGTGGCTGTCGCCCATCTCGCCTTCGATTTCGGCGCGCGGCACCAGAGCCGCGACCGAGTCGACCACGATGACGTCGACCGCCCCCGAGCGGACCAGCGTGTCGGCGATCTCGAGCGCCTGCTCGCCGTGATCGGGCTGGCTGACCAGGAGCTCGTCGACCTTGACCCCGAGCCTGCGGGCATAGGTCGGGTCGAGCGCGTGCTCCGCGTCGATGAAGGCGGCGATGCCACCCTGTTTCTGGCATTCGGCGATCGCGTGGAGGGTCAGCGTGGTCTTTCCGCTCGACTCCGGGCCGTAAACCTCGACGATGCGGCCCCGGGGATAGCCACCCGTTCCGAGCGCCAGATCGAGCGAAATCGCCCCGCTCGAGATGACGGGCACCTTGATTTTGGCGTCGGCGTCGCCGAGACGCATGATCGAGCCTTTTCCGTAGGCTTTTTCGATACTTCCAAGGGCTAGGTTGAGGGCTTTTTCGCGGTTCGAGTCGGCCATTGCGCGGTTTCCTTTGCGGTGAATTACCTGAACACCCGTCTAGTCGGCTTGATCACAGGAGTCAAGTTCCCGGTCGGGGACGCAGGTTCCCGGGCCCCCGCTCGTGCATAGGACCGTACCCTACCCCGACCAAGGCCGTGCGATAAAGGGGCATGGCGCTGGCCCGAGAGAGCGCTGTGTTCGTGTGGACCGATCGAGCGCTGTTCGTAGGCGACCGCTCGGAAACCTCCCTGCACTCGCACCACGCGCTCGAGCTCTGCATCGCGCTCGACCATCGGGGGATACACATGAGCGCGCCCGCGGGGCCCGACCTGCGGGCGATCCCCGGTGCCATGGTCCGCGCGGGCGCCTCCCATCAGCTCGCGATCCCCGGACCCAAGGTCGCGGTGCTCTACCTCGATCCGCAGTCCGAGGTCGCCGCGTCGCTCGAGGCATGGCTGGGCCCGGACGACATTCGGGCGCTGCCCGCGACCGTGGTGCAGGATGTTCGTACCCGGTTCCGCGCGCTGCTCGAAGCACGCAGCTCCGGATTGCCCGAGGCAGAATCGGCGTGCAGCGCGCTCGTGTCGGCATTCACCGAAGAGGTCCCGCGGCCGCACGTGCACTGGCGAGTGCGCAAGGCGATGGAGCGCATCGAGCGCGACCTCGAAGAGCCGCCGAGCCTCGAAGCGCTTGCCGACGAGGTCGGGATCTCCGCAAGTCGCCTGCGGCACGTCTTCAAGGAGCAAACCGGTCTACCGATCAGTCGCTACGTCCTTTGGATGCGCCTTCGCGCCGCTCTGCTTCGCGCGCTCGAGGGCGCGACGATCGCAGAGTCCGCACAGGACGCCGGCTTTTCCGACGCAGCCCACTTCACACGCACCTGCCGCCAAATGTTCGGTCTCCCCCCCACGGCCTTCACCCCCGTCGACTCAGTCTTCGTAGCCACCGAAAACCCCTAACCCACAGAGCCCCCCTCGATTAACCCCTCCCGATTGGGGTCTGACCCCGTTTCCCGCCCCCGAATCCGCGGTGCCGACACGCGATGCGGGCCCAGGGCCCAGGGTCCCGGGCCTCGAGCCAACGAATTAACCCCTCGTGATTGGGGTCTGACCCCATTTTTTGGCACGGGGTGCGCGGCCTGCATCTCGGTTGGCCTGTTAGCCGAATCGTTCAAGACCGTGTCGAGAGGTGCCGCTACGCTCTGCCAATGACTGCTCACGGCTCCATCGTCGATCGCTCCGACCGCTATTGCGTCGTCGGCGCGGGTCCTGCCGGGCTTCTCGCTGCGCGTTCCCTCAAGCACGCGGGGATTCCCTACGACCAGTTCGACAGGAACGACGACGTCGGCGGCATCTGGGACATCAAGAACGACTGGTCCCCGATGTACGAGACCGCCCACTTCATTTCGTCGAAGACGGTCTCGAATCTGCCGGGGCTGGACATGCCGGAGGAGTACCCGGACTACCCGAACCACCGGCAGATCCTCGCCTACATCCGCGATTTCGCCCGCGCCTACGACCTCTATCCCCACATCACGTTCGAGACCCCGATCGAGCAGGTCGAAACCGATGATGGCGGAGACACCTGGCTCGTGACGCTCGGAAACGGAGAGACGCGTCGGTACGCCGGCCTCTTTCTCTGCAGCGGGAACACCTGGGACCCCAACGTCCCGGAATACCCCGGCCACTTCGACGGAGAGACCATGCACTCGGTGCGCTATCGCAAACCGGAGGACTTCTCGGGAAAACGCGTCCTCGTCGTGGGCGGCGGCAACTCGGGCTGCGACATCGCCTGCGACGCCGCGCTCTACGCCGACCGCGCCTTCATCAGCTTACGACGCGGCTACCACTTCATCCCGAAGTACTTCTTCGGGATGCCGACGGACGTTTTTGCGAGCCAAGTCAGCCTTCCACGTTTCATCGAGCGGCCGCTCTTCCAGCTGCTTCTGCGCATGACCGTCGGCGACCTCACGAAATACGGCCTTCCGAAGCCGGATCACCCCGTCATGGCGAGCCATCCCATCATGAACACGCAGGTCCTTCACCACCTCGGCCATGGAGACCTCGCCTACAAGCCCGACATCGAGCGATTCGAAGGCAAGCGCGTCCACTTCACCGACGGAAGCAGCGAGCAAATCGATCTCATCGTGTTCGCGACGGGCTACCGGGTGACCTACCCGTACCTCGACCGAAGCCACTTCGACTGGATCAGCAAATACCCGGACCTCTACCTGAGCTCGCTCCACCGAAAATACGACAACGTGTGCTGCCTCGGGCTGCACCAAACCGACGGTGGCGCCTATGACTTCTTCACCCTCCAAGCGGACATGATGTGCAACTTCATCCTCGATCAGGAGCACCGGCCGAAGCGAGCAGCTGAGTTTCATGCGCTCAAAGCAAACGACCGACCGAACCTGTCGGGCGGCATCCGCTACGTCGACTCGCCCCGGCACGCGACGTACGTGAAAAAGTCGGTCTTCAAGAAGTACTCGGACA
>JAHELW010000198.1 GCA_024643985.1 Myxococcales bacterium
CCCAATGCGGATCAGCGTGGTTTTTCCGGCGCCGTTTGGACCGAGAAGTCCAAACACCTCTCCTGGCGTGACCTCGAGGGACACACCCTCGAGCGCGGTGTGCCGGCCGAAGCGCTTGGTAACGCCGCGATACTCGAGAATCCCCACGCAGCACAGTGTATCGCTTCGTCGCGTGACCCGCCCACCGGAGAATCGGTCGCGTGGCCCCGGATACGGAGCACGGAAAAAACACGACGCGGGCCTGCGCGGAGCGGGACGGCCTGCAAATGCGGCCCGTAGGACTGGGAATGTAGGCCGCGCACGCCGTCCCTCGGGCTGCGCGCCAATCGCCGGTGGTTGCTGTCGTGGCGATTGGCACTTGGCACGTCCGCTCCGACCCACGTCGTGTTTTTTCCGAGCCCCTAGGCCGAAGTCTTGCCCCTAATCAGGCGGGCGTGAAGCAGGCGGAAGCGCGAGCCCGAAGGGCGAAGCCCGGCGCGCATGCGCCGCCAAGCCGGAGCGCAGCGCAGGCGCGGAGGGAGGATTACGGGTGGGGGTGGGTGGGTCGGATATAACTAAACCAAACCAGGCCGCCCATTCAGCAACCACCCCCCACCTCACCCCGGTTTTCGCGGTGTGGGTCGTAAGTGGTTGAGATCAGCGGGGTTGGGAGGGGGGAGACTGTCCCCGTCAGTCCGTGGGGTCGGGGGGGGGCAGATCGACTTCTTCGATCAGGTTGCCGAGGGTGGGTTCTGCCGCCGAGTGGAACGACACCTTCATCGCATCGAAGTCGATCACGGTGAACGTCTGCTCGTCTTTTCGGTGGATCGTTCCCGCGTTCACCACCGTGAGGCCCGGAAACACTCGAACCATTCGCTCGTGCGTGTGGCCCCCGATCATGAACTGAATCGCGTCGTCGAGCATCAGCTCGCGCAAGGTCGGGATGTCCTGGAGCGCATAGCCCCGCGTGTCGGGACGAAGCCACGCCTCGTCGTCGCTTCCCACCCCGTGACACAGCAAGGCCCTGCCGGCGGCGGTCTCGTAGAACCGCAGCGGTGGAAGCCCACGGAGGAAGGCCTCGGACCGCGCGTTCACGCTCTCGGTCGCGTCCGCCACGTCTCGCCGCTCGCCGTCGAGAAACCAGCGCTCGTGGTTGCCGGCGACACACTGCACGTCGCGCTCCTCGAGCACCGCAAGCGCCGCGTCCGCATCCCCGGGGCCATCGACCAGGTCACCGACGCAAAGAACCGCGTCCACGTCCATCGATTCCAGCGCATCGAGCACTCGACTGAGCGTTTCCGACTCGCAGTGGACGTCGCCGATGACACCCACTCGGCCGACCCTGGCCGTGCTGATCACCATGCCAACTTAGAAGCTTTTGCACGCTCCGCCAAGAAGCGTGCGGCTGGTGCTCCATGCCCTCGTGTTGTAGACCGCTGCCATGCTGGACCTCCGCTATGTGAGCGAAAATCTGGCCGATGTGAAGGCGGCGCTCGGGCGGCGAGGCTTCGACGATTCGGTGCTGCTCGATCGCCTCGGAGCCCTCGCAGAAGAGCGCAAAAAGGTCATCACCGACGTCGAGGCGCTTCGCCAGCAGCGAAATGAAGCAAGCCAAGCGATGGGACGGGTCGCGGACAAGAAGTCCGGCGAGTTCCAAGCGAAGCGCGAGGAGCTTCGCGCGCTGGGCGATCAGATCAAGCACGGCGAAGGACGGCAAGCGGAGGTCGAGGCCGAGCTCGAAAGCATCCTACTCAATCTTCCGAATCTCCCTCACGACGACACTCCCGACGGGCTCACCGAAGAAGACAACGTCGTCGAGCGCGTGTGGGGAGACGAGCCGGCGTTCGACTTCGAGGTGCGAGACCACGTCGAAATCGGAACCGCACTCGGCATTCTCGACTTCGAGCGCGCCGCAAAGATCAGCGGCTCGCGTTTCGTCGTGCTCAGGGGTCTCGGCTCGCGCCTCAACCGCGCCTTGATGCAGCTCATGCTCGACGTGCACACGTCGGAGCACGGCTACGAGGAGGTATGGCCGCCGGTCCTGGTCAAAGACAGCGCCATGCGGGGAACGGGCCAGCTCCCCAAGTTCGCAGGGGACGCCTTTCGCATCGCCAAGGACGAGGAATGGGAGGCGCAGGCGGATGCGCAGGGGCACGATCTCTTTCTCGTGCCAACCGCCGAGGTGCCCATCACGAATCTTCATGCCGACGAAATCGTGCCGGAGGCGGCGCTTCCGATCGCCTACACCGGCTACACGGCCTGCTTTCGGAGCGAAGCGGGGAGCTACGGCAAGGACACGCGTGGCATGATTCGTGTTCATCAGTTCGACAAGGTCGAGCTCGTGCGTTTCTGCCACCCCGATCGCGGAGACTCCGAGCTTCGAGCGCTGACCACGCACGCGGAGACCATTCTGCAGAAGCTCGGGCTGCACTATCGGGTCGTCCAACTGTGCGCGGGCGACATGGGTTTTGCCGCCCAGAAGTCCTACGACCTCGAGGTCTGGCTCCCCGCGCAAAACGCCTATCGCGAGATCTCGAGCTGCTCTTGGTTCGGGGACTTCCAGACGCGCCGCATGAGAGCGCGGTTTCGACCCGAGGCCAAAGGGAAGCCGCAGCTTCTGCACACGCTCAACGGCTCGGGCCTCGCCATTGGCAGAACGCTCGTTGCAATCCTCGAGCAGAACCAGCGGTCCGACGGAAGCGTCGATGTGCCCGCGGCGCTGGTGCCCTACATGGGTGGCATCGAACGCCTCACACCGTCTTAGATGTACGAGCTCGACATCGAACGCGACGTGCCCCTCGCTCCGCTCACCACCCTCGAGCTAGGCGGTCCGGCGAGCTACTTCGTGCGCGCCGAGCGCGAGCCCACGGTGGTGGATGCGCTTCGCTGGGCGCGCGCCGAAGGGATTCCGGCTGCGATCCTCGCAGGCGGCTCGAATCTCGTCGTACCCGACGCCGGATACCGCGGCCTCGTGATTCAGATGGCGATCGGCGACCTCGCGTTTCAGCGCGACGGCCGCGTGCATGCGGGCGCGGGAGTGCCGTGGGAAGCGGTCGTCGAAGGGGCGCTCGCGCGAAAATGGGCCGGGATCGAGTGCCTCACCGGCATTCCCGGCTCGACGGGAGCCACGCCCATTCAAAACGTGGGCGCATACGGTCAGGAGGTTTCCGAAGTCGTCGAGCGCGTTCGGGTCATTCACCGCGACGACCTCGGGGTGCAACACCTCGCGGCGGCCGACTGCGGGTTCGACTACCGCACCAGTCTCTTCAAGCAAGACCCGACGCGCTTCGTCGTCACGGGAGTCGACTTCGCGCTTCGGACGGACGGCGAGCCGACGGTTCGATACGCCGAGCTCGAACGGAGCCTCGAAACGCCCAGTCCGTCGCTCGAAGAGGTCCGGAGCACGGTGCTCGAGCTACGACGGCAGAAGTCGATGGTTCTCGATCCCCACGACCCGAACCGCCGGAGCGCGGGGTCGTTCTTCTTGAATCCCATGGTCAGCGACGACGAGGCCCGGCGGATCGTCGAGCAGGCCCTGCGGGAAGGCCTCGTCGACGATTCCGCCGAAGTGCCTCGCTATCCGGTCGAGGCAGGTCGCACCAAGCTCGCGGCTGGCTGGCTGATCGAGCGGTCGGGCATCGCCAAAGGCACGAGGCGCGGAGCCATTGGCGTCTCGACCCGTCACGCGCTCGCGCTCGTGCATCACGGCGGGGGAACGACCGCCGAGCTGCTCGGCTTCGCGGAGGAGATCCGTCGCCGCGTCGAAGACCGGTTCGGTGTACGCCTCGAGCAAGAGCCGCGGCTCCTCGAATAGCGGTCACTGCTCGACGAACGGGTCGCTGTGCGCGGGGTTGCGCAGGAACTCCTCGTCGGTCAGCGCTCGCAGGAATGCGAGAATGTCCTCTCGCTCCTGCGGAGTCAGCTCGAAGCCCCTCAAGAATGCGCTCTTGTTCGGGTTGTCTCGGCCGTCACCAGACACGTCTTGACCGTCGATCGTGGTCCCCTCGGGCACGAGACGCCCACCGCGCGCGTAGTGATCGATCACCTCTTCGAGCGTCGCGATCGAGCCGTCGTGCATGTACGGCGCGGTCACCTCGATGTTCCGAAGGCTCGGCGGCTTGAACCGTCCCTTGTCGGCCGGATCGAACGTGAGGTCGTACAGGCCCTCGTTGCCCCGAGGATAGCTTCCGTCCTCGTCCAGGTTGTAAAGACCGTTGTTCATGAAGGACTTCTGGTCGAACGTGTTTTGCTCGTGGTCGGAAGCCTGGGAGAACAGGAAACCACCGTGACAGTGAAAGCACTCGAGCTTTTCGCCGAGGAACAGCGCAAGACCTCTTTGCTCGGACTCGTCTAGCGCCGTTCGGTCTCCCTGCGTCCAGCTGTCGTACTTCGAGTTGAAGCTAGTGAGCTGCCGTTGAAACGCGCCAATTGCTTTGGTGATGTTGCCGAGAACGATGGGGTCCTCGTCCTCCGGAAACGCTTCAGCGAACATTTCGGGGTACCGATCGTCCTCACGAAGACGGCGAAGAAGCTCATCCTCCATGCCGGCCATGCCCAGCTCGACGGGGGTCTCTCCAAACATCGGAACCAGAGCCTGCTCCTCCAGCCTGTCGAGCACGTCGTTCGCCCAGGTGAGCGACGCGGCGTATCCCGCGTTTGCCAGCACCATCGAGTTGCGCGGATGGATTTCCCCCGTCGACCCTTCCGCCTGCGCAAGACCATCCGTGAACGCGAGGTCCTGCTGGTGGCAGCTCGCGCAGCTCTGGGTCCGATTCGCGGAGAGCCGCTTGTCGTAAAACAGGAAGCGCCCGAGCTCGACCTTCGAGACCGACATGGGATTGTCTTCCGGCACGCGCGGCGGCAGCACGTTCGTGGGAAGATCCCAAACCCACGGCTCGGTGACGGACGAGGCATCACTCCCGCCGCATCCGGCTCCGAGCAGGGCTAAGACGAGTAGAGAAGGGATCGTGCGCATGGTGGGGATTTGTCAGTCGACCGAAAAAAACGACTGCTCTCCGCCCGGCTCGCTCCCGAAGGGCAGACCGAGATTTCGAAAGAGAGGACCGCAGTCCGAGTCGTCGGGCGGGGACATGCAGCCGGCAGGCGTGCCTTCCGCGTTGGTGCCGAGCGGCGCGTCTGCCACGAGCGCGGCGAAGTCCGCGACCACCGTGTTCGTCTCGACATCGAAGGCGTCGAGCTCGACCTCGACTCGATTCGGATTCGTGCAGGCCTGCTCGGGCGGCATC
>JAHELW010000037.1:0-20439 GCA_024643985.1 Myxococcales bacterium
CGAGCGAGGCCGGCTCTGGGAGAACCGCACCGAAGCCCTCTTCAGGCGTGAGACAGAGATTCGGAGCGAGGAGCGCAGCGAAAGTGAGGTCGGCCGCCGTAAACCGATCGCCGCAAAGATACTTGCGATGCTCCAGCCTCGATGCGGCTTCGTCGAGCTGTTGGCGGACGCGCGACAGGGCGCGATCGTGACCCGACTGCGTGAGGTTAAAGGCACGGGTGAGCTGAGACCCGGCGAGAGGTACGATTCGCTGGAACAGCCGGGCCTCGCGGGGGCCGACGTTGTCGGCTGCGAGCTGCTCGATCATTCCTCCGTGACGGCCTAGATGCCAGTACGCGAGCAGGCGCGTGTAGGGACCGAGCTGGTCGCCGTAGTGATCCACGAGCTCCGCGACCTCGGTGCTTAGAAAGAGAGCGTCGTCCCCGGCCGCTGCGAACCGAACGATGTCGGTGGAGTCCGTGAGGATGCGCCCATCGTTCAGGATCAGGACCGGCGTCGAGTATCGAGACGACGTGCGGTCCGGAGCGCCGCCACGGCCCCGAGTCGCGACGGCAACTGCCAGGGAGCAAACGAATGGCATGTGCGGCTCTTCGCGGTAGGGCACGGCATAGCGGTCGAGGGACCAGCGGGCTTTCTCGTTGTAGTGGGAGAAAGCCAGGGTGATCAACCGATGGGGGGCACCCTTGCCCTCGGAAGCAGCACTCTCGCCCATTGCCGGCCGAGCATAGCATTCGCAGCCTGGAGCAGCTCCCAGTCGCTTTGCTCTCAATGTCGTGACTCCGGTTTCGAAACAACGGTTAACCGGCTCCCAATGCGTCTCCACTTCGAGTTAGCATGCGTGCGCACGATCGCGCGTAGTGGCGGCGTTCAACAAAGGAGTCGAGATGGAACTGGATCAAGTCTACGAGGAAGTCGGCGGAAAGCTCACCTCTTGGGCGAACACATTCGCGGAGATGCTCCCGAACCTGTTGGTGGCGATTCTCGTCGTCGTCCTCTTTTGGGTGGTCGCGCGTTTCGCGTGCAGCGCGGCCGAGCGTGCCCTCGAGCGCGTGAATACCCACGCCGCGGCGCGCCAGCTGATCTCGAACTTTCTACGCGTTGGCATCCTCATCGCCGGCGTCGTGGTGGCACTCGGCGTGTTGAATCTCGACAAAGCGCTTGCTTCGATCCTTGCAGGCGCCGGTATCGCAGGCTTGGCCATCGGCTTTGCGTTCCAGGATCTCGCGGGCAACATTATCTCCGGGATCGGCCTCGCGGTGAATCAGAAATGGCCCTTCAAGATTGGCGACATCATCGAAACGAACGGCGTCTTCGGTGTGGTCGACCAGATCCATCTTCGGACTTCGATCATTCGAACCCTCGACGCCAAGATGGTGGTCATCCCGAACAAGCAGATCTATCAGAGCCCCGTGGTCAACTACTCCGTGGCGGGCACTCGAAGGGTCGATGTGTCCTGCGGCATCTCCTATGGTGACGACCTCGAGAAGGTGAAGAAGGTCGTCAAGGAAGCCCTTTCCGGACTTTCGACGCGGGACACCTCGAAGGACGTGGAGGTATTCTTCGAGGAGTTCGGGGGCAGCTCGATCAACTTCATCGGCCGGTTCTGGGTCGACTACAAGCGCCACCCCGACTTCCTGGATGCGCGCAGCGACGCCATCATCGCGATCAAGCGGGCCTTCGACGAGAACGACATCATGATCCCCTTCCCGATCCGAACGCTCGATTTCGGTATTCGCGGGGGAGAGAAGCTAGAGGAGATGCTGCCGAAGTCGGCGTGAGTCTCCACGCGTCGAGTTGGACAGGACGCACGGTGGCCGGAGGCTTTAGCGCGGCTTGCGGCGCCGGCTTTTGGTCTTGCCGAGCTCGTAGAGAAGGTCGGCGTGGATCAGGGCCCCGTCGCCCGCGAATCGCCGCGTGCTCCCCGTCGGCATGGCGATTTCGTAGTCATCCCAGGTGACGTGAAAGCTCGCGCGGACGCGAATTTGCTCTCCCCGGTTTTTCTCCGCGTCTGCGGGCATCCACCGCGCGGTGGCGGGGACATCGACCTTCCGGGTGATCCCGTGGAGCGCAAAGTGCCCCTCGAGCGTCATCGGTACCCACTTCCCACGCTCGAGACGGCTAGGCCCGCGCACTTCGTCGATGACGAAGCGCGCCCTCGGATGATCGTCGATCGCGAGGAACCCGGCTCGTCGGAACATCGTGTCCCAGGCGGCATCGTCCGTTCGGATCGACACCATGAACACGTCGATGTTTCCCTCGACGCGAGCGAGCTCCCGTGGGTCGAGCGTCAGTGCGCCCTCGACCGTGGTGAACTGCCCCCATGCGGGCACGGTCACCCGTTCGCCTTCGCAGACGAACCGAACCTCCCCGCTCTTCAGCATGTACGAGCCGGCGCTGGAATCCGCGGCCGCAGTGGAAAACAGCGTCGATAGAGCCGCCGCGACGAGGATTCCTCTTACCCATGCAATCATGTGACCCCCTGTACTTGATTTCTACCAGAGGAGCGTAAGCGGTCCAAATCGCCGTGCTAGATTTCGCGCCGCCAGCATGGACCCTCCGTGGAAGCGACTCGTCCAAGAGTTGAAGGATCAGGGCTACGAGAGCGTGTACTTGGATCGGCTTCGAGCGAGCCTCGACGTGGAGCAGCAGCACGGCGTTCTCGAAAAGGAGATCATCCAAGAGATGGCCTATGCGCTCGGCAAGACCGCGGCCAAGGTCGACCACGCTCTCCTCGAGCTCGAGCTTCTACAGCGAGAGCTTTGCTCGGCGACTTCGACCGAACGGCGGGATGAGCTGCTCGAGGCCATTCATGCGAAGCGAGCTGAAGCCCTCGAACGGCGGCGAGAGCTTCTGATCCATCGGGAGGCGCTCGGCATTCGCCGCAATGACATCTTGGAGCGACTCTACCCGGTCGCCGACGTTCCAGACGCGTGACGCCATTTCGCTAGGCGACGTGGTCCATCAACCAACGATGGAGCGGCGCAAGCTTCCTCCACTCGCGCACGCAGTAAGTCGCGAACTTCGAGCTGGCAAGCTCTGGCGGTAATTTGCGTTCGACACCTGCCCAAAGAGCGCTGTGAAGGACGAGATCTGCTGCAGCGGCGTTCCCGATGAAGCCCGCTGGCGCTTTCTTGTAGGTCTTGCCGCCGACTTCGTAGCCGGCTCGCTCTAGCCTCTTCACTAGCGACGCGAGCGACTTCGCAGCGTCCGCGTCGTTGAGCTGCGTTCGATAGCTTGCCAATGCCTCTTTCGAAAACCCGTGGGAGCCGGCGCCCAAGTGCACGGTCTTGTCGCGAATGCGAAGGAAGAAACCGGACGGCGCCGTTTTTCGATTGCCCTCCCAGAACCAGAGGTCGATGTGATCCTTGTAAGGCGTCTTGTCTTTGGAGAAGCGAATGTCCCGATTGACTCGAAAGATCGAACTGTTTACCCGAGGCTCCCAAACGAGGTTCGGTGCGAGCTTCTGCAGCTTGGGACCCACGGCTTCGACGAACGCCTTCGCGGGCTCGAGATAGTACTGCTCATACTCACGGCGG
Organism: Myxococcales bacterium; assembly: GCA_024643985.1. Lineage (GTDB taxonomy): Bacteria > Myxococcota_A > Polyangia > Polyangiales > Houyiibacteriaceae > SG8-38. The sequence goes on from JAHELW010000037.1 coordinate 3,537, forward strand.
TGCGCGTCGAACCAGGCCTTTTCATTATGGCGGCCGAGATCGCGAAGAAACTTGGTGGTCTTGGGGCCGAAGCCGCGAAAGTCGGTCATGACGAAGGTGCCTCCCTCGTGGAAACGAGTTGATTCATACCCTTCTATCGGCCGAACCGTCGAAACGTTTCCTGACAAAGCGCCGCTGCTGGGCGGGCGGTGTAACCTAAACTCGGGTTTTCGCGGTGTGGGTCGTAAGTGCTTGAAAAGAGGGGGGTTGCGAGGGGGGAGAATGTCCCCGCCAGGGGCGGGCGCGTTCTAGTTGGGCGGCTAGGGAGAACAGGGTTTGTTCGTCGCCGAAGCGGCCGGTGAACATCACGCCGATGGGGAGGTTTTCCACGTTCCAGTAGAGCGGGACGCTCATGCTCGGTTGGCCGGTGAAGTTCGCAACCTGGGTGAAGCCGGCAAACCGAAGCAGCGGGATCACCGCCTGCTCGATTACGCCTGGAAGCTTGAGAGGCGCCGTGAAGCCCGTTGCGCTCACGATTTTTTGAAGCACCGCCTCTGCGCCGGTGGGGTCGAGCTCGCCGATCTCGACGGGCGGCTTGCAGAGCGTCGGCGTGAGGATCGCATCGTAGTGGCCGAAGCGCTCGACCATGCGCCGCCCCTCGCCTTGGAGATAGCGCGCCGCCACGACGAAGTCCTCGGCGCTGACCGAACGCGCAAGCACTCTCGCGATGGCGGTCGACACCTCGAAGTCGCCGCGCCGCGCCCTGCGCTTGCGGATCTCCTGCGCCTCCCGAAGGTCGGCCGCGATGTTGCCGGCATAAACGGTCACGAACGCCCGGCTGATCTCCCGCTTGGGATGATCCGGTGAAATCTCTTCGACCTCGTGCCCCAGCTCCGCGCACAGCTTCGCGGCATCCTCGACGGCGGCGATGCAGTCCGCGTGGGACTCCACCGGGAACGGAGGGTCGCTGTGGAAACCAATGCGGAGCTTTTGCGGCTCGGACGTCGCGGCTTCGAGGAACGTCCCCTCGAGCGCGGGCGCCGCGTAGGGAGCGGTCGGCTCGATACCGTGCGTGGCGTCCAGCATGGCCGCGCTGTCGCGGACGGTCCTGGTGAGAACGTGCTCCACGACGAGGCCGCTCCAGTTTTCGCTGGCAAACGGGCCCGCTGGATTTCTGGCGCGCGTCGGCTTCATGCCGAAGATGCCGCAGCACGACGCAGGGATGCGAATCGAGCCGCCCCCATCGCCTCCGCTGGCCATCGGCGCCACCCGCGCGGCCACGACGACGCCCGACCCTCCGCTCGAGCCGCCCGAGGTGCGCTCCGGGTTCCACGGGTTGCGCGTCGGCCCGTGAAGCTCGGACTCGGTGATCGGCGGGATCCCCAGCTCCGGCGTCGTCGTCTTGGCAAAGGGTACGACCCCCGAGTCGAGCCACCTTTGATAGAGCGTCGTCGGCGCGTCCGGCGTCCATCCCCGCCAAAAGCGGGAACCGCTCTGGGTAGGAACGCCCGGAATCCGCTGAATCAGATCCTTGACCAAGAAGGGCACGCCGCGAAACGCACCCCGGGGGAGCTCGCCTCGCGCCTGCGCGCGCGCCTGGTCGTACATTTTCCAGGCAAGCGGGTTGAGCCTCGCCTGAACCGCCTCGGCTCGCGCGATCGCCTCTTCGAGAAGCTCGGACGGATGCACGTCACCCGCTTCGACGAGCGCCGCCAGGCCCAGGCCGTCGTATCGGTCGTACTCGGCAAATCCCGTCATGCGTCCCTCCTCAACCTTCGAAGCACTCGCGGTACCAGAGCTCGAGGATCATGAGCACCCAAATCTGAAAGCCGCGTGGCTCTCCTCGCTGGTGTTTCTGAAGAAGCGCCTCGACCGCCTTGGGCTCGAAGATGCCGCGCTCGCGGGCGCGCTGGTCGAGCAAGACGTCGCGCGAAAGGGGCGCCAGGTCCTCCCGCATCCAGCGATCGATCGGGACGCCGAAGCCCTGCTTGGGGCGTGTGAGAATGCGGCGGGGCAGCAGCTCCTTGGCGACCTGTCTGAGGAGATACTTGGTGGTCATCCCGCGGATCTTCATCGAGCCTGGCAGCGAGGCCGCGAAACCCATGACCTCGTGGTCGATGAGGGGCTGGCGCACCTCGAGCGAGTGCGCCATCGAGGCGATGTCGACTTTGGTGTTGATGTTCTCGCTGAGGTAGGTCTGGATGTCGACGTCGATGACGCGGTTGATCGGGTCGGTCGCCGTCGATTCCTCGAAGAGTCGCTCGAACAGCACGGCCATTTGGTCTTCGGAGAACCGCTGCTGCATGGCCGGCGTGTACATCGTCATCCGATCCTCGTGCGGGATCGGCGCGGAGAGGCCGAGAAATCGAATGTGCTCCGGCTGCATCAAACGCTCGCCGTAGTCACGCACCTCCTGTGCCTGAGGCGTCGGCACGTTGGAGAGAATGCCCGCCGTCATCTGCGGAAGCGGCCAAGGCATCCGGTGGATCGCGCGCGAGGTTCGCGTGTGCATGTAGCGGCGATACCCACCGAACGCCTCGTCTCCCGCATCGCCGCTCAACGCCACCGTCACGCCGGTCCGCGTGTACTCGCAGAGGTACCAGGTGGGTAGAGCGGATGTGTCGGCAAACGGCTCGCCGTAGTGCTTCACGAGCCTCGGCACGACGGAGGCCATGTTGGGCTCGACGATCATTTCGTGGTGCTCGGTCTCGTAGCGCTCGGCGACCATCTTCGCGTACGGAAGCTCGCTGAAGCTCTTGCTCGGGAAGCCGACGGAGAAGGTCTTCACGGGCTGCGAGGAATGGAGCGCCATCAGCGCGACGACCAGCGACGAGTCGACTCCACCCGACAGAAACGCACCGAGCGGCACGTCCGACATCAGCCGAATGCGCACGGACTCCTCGAGCATCTCGCGAAGCTCGCGGGTGAGCTCCTCGATTGAACCCGAGCGAGGCTGGTCGAACCGCAGGGTGTAGTAGGGCTCGGGCTCGTGAATGACGCCGTTCTCGCAGACGAGGCGATGGCCCATGGGGAGCTTCTTCACGCCCTCGTAGGCCGTCATCGGCGCCGGGATGTACTGCATTGCGATGAAGGCATCGATGCCGTCGAGGTCCACCCGCTTCTCGAAGGACCCCGAAGCCGCGAGCCCGCCGAGCTCGGAGGCAAAGAGGAGCGCCTTCGGTCCGGCGTGGTAGTACAGAGGCTTCTGGCCGAAACGGTCGCGCGCCAAAACCAGTCGCCGCCTCGGGCCATCCCACAATGCGAGGGCGAACATGCCGCGAAGATGGTCGACGAAGTCGACCCCGTGCTCTTCGTAGAGATGGAGAACGACCTCCGAGTCGGAGCGCGACTTGAAACGGTGGCCTCGCTGCTCGAGCCGTTCGCGCAGCTCGAGGAAGTTGTAGATCTCGCCGTTGACGACGACCGAAATCGTGTCGTCTTCGTTGGTCATCGGCTGCGCGCCTTCCGGCCTCAGGTCGATGATGGAAAGCCGCCGATGACCGAGCGCGCACGGCCCGTCTTCGCGCAGGCCGTGGTCGTCCGGGCCGCGATGCACCATCGCATCGCACATGCGTCGGACAGCTTCTTTGTCGGGGGCGGCCTGCTGATCGACCGATAGGAATCCCGCAATGCCACACACCTGAAGAGGGCCCTTCCTTCGAGACGAGAGAGCCGAATCGTTGAGCATCGCTTCGTGGGCGTCAAGCGGCGTTCGGGTTGCCGCAAAGGAACCCATCGGCCATGGCCTCACGGCTCCGGCCATGACGAAATCCGGCACATCCCGGTCGAGGCGCCCCGACCTCGCGATCTTCATTCCATCGTACGCCGGCGGCGGCGCCGAGCGCGTCGCCATGTTCCTGGCGCGTACGCTCGTGAAAGAAGGGCTCGAGGTCGATCTCGTGGTGGCGCGCGAAACGGGGACGCTCCGGGACGAGCCGCTTCCCGGCGTGACGAAAGTGCCCCTGAAAGCTTGGAACGAAATGCTGGCGGCGCCCGCGTGGATTCGCTACCTGAAGCGCGTACGGCCGCGCTGCGCGATGTCGATGATTCACAGCGCGAATCTGATCTCGGGCATCGGCGCCGCGTTCGTTCCCGAGGTACCTGTCATCGTCAATCTTCGGATCGCCGCGAAGACCCACCCCGCAGCGCAGTGGTGGTTCCGAAGCTGGTTCGGGTTTGGACCGGAGAGCCGTCTCTACCAGCGTGCGGCGCGAATCGTCGGCGTGGGCCTTCCGAAAGGGGTGGCCAACGAGGCGATCGAGGTGTTCGGCGTCGACCCGGGACGCGTACGCGCGATCGCGAATCCGCGCACGGCGTGGACGGGCTCGCTCGACATTGCGCCCGAGCACGAGCCGCTGTTCGAGACGCCCGTGATCCTCGGCATCGGCCGGCTTGCTCCGCAAAAGGACTTCTCGATGCTCCTGAAGGCGTTCGCGAAGGTGGCGAAAACGCGTGACTTACATTTGGTGGTGCTCGGCCAGGGCCCCGAGCACGACATGCTGGTCGAGGAGTCACGAGCGCTCGGGCTCGCCGACCGGGTCTTTTTCGTTGGCTTCGTTCCGAACCCTCAGGCTTATCTTCGGCGCGCGCGCATTTTCGCGCTCAGCTCGCGCAACGAAGGTTTTGCCATGGCCTTGATCGAGGCGATGGAGGCGGGCATCGCGATCGTGTCGACCGACTGCCCTTTCAGCCCGCGCGAAGCGCTCGACGAGGGTCGCTTCGGGCGATTGGTCCCGGTCGGCGATGCAGACGCATTCGCCGAGGCTCTGGAAGCCGAGCTCGACACGCCCGATATCGGGCAAGTCAAACGTCGAGAGCTGCGAGCGGACTGGATGGAGCAGTTCACGCCGGAGCGGGTCACCGAGCAGTATCTCGATTTGGTCCGCGAGGTGATCGCCGAAAACGATCGCTAGTTGGATGGGTCGGGCGACGGCTCGTCTTCCGCTGCGCCCTCGAGCGCATCGAGGTCGAGCTCCCCGTCGTCGCCTTCGAGCGCATCGAGATCGAGCTCGTCGCCGCCTTCGAGCGCATCGAGATCGAGGTCGTCGCCTTCGAGTGAGTCCAAATCGAGCACGTCCTCGCCTTCGAGCGAGTCGAGATCGAAGCCGTCATCGAGAGAATCCCCGGGGTCGCCGAGGTCGACCGCGTTCGTTTCCACCATGTTTGGAATCCAGGTCGAGAGCGCGGGAATGTACGTGACGATGATCAGCGCGAGGCCGAGCAAGCCGATGAAGGGCAAAACCGAGCGGTAGAGCTGGGTGATCGGCTTGTTGAAGCGGAAGCTCGAGATGAAGAGGTTCAGGCCGACCGGCGGCGTCATGTAGCCGATCTCGAGGTTCAGCAAGAAGACGATGCCGAGGTGGTAGGGATCGACGCCGAACTTCATCGCAATCGGCACGATGAGAGGGACCACGACCACGATCGCGGAAAAAATGTCCATCAACATCCCGACGCCGATGAGGAAGAAGTTGAGGGCAATGAGGAACATCACCTGCGAGGTGATGAAGCCCTCCATCGCGTCGAGAATCACCATCGGCACGCGGGCCTGAATCAGGAATGCGGTGAAGCCGATGGCGGTCGCCAGGATGGCCAAGATCGCGCCGACGAGGGTCATCGAATCTCGAATGATGCGTGGCAGGTCGCCGCGGAAGCTGACGTCTCTGTAGATGAAGACCTCGATGATGAGGGTGTAGATCGCCGTGAAGGCTGCAGCTTCGTGAATTCGCAAGAGACCGCTGTACATCCCGCCGAGGAGCGCCACCGGCAGAAGCGCTTCCCATTTCGCCTCCCAGAGGGTGGTGAACGCCTCCCGCCAACGGAAGGCCGTGCGAGGCATCTTCAGCTTGATGCCGGTCGCGGAGCTGTAGATCGCGAGCGCCGCGACCGTGATGATCCCCGGAATCAGGCCCGCGAGGAACAGCTTTTCGATCATGATGCCGGCAACGACGCCGTAGATGATCATGGGGACGCTCGGCGGGAACAGGAGACCGAGCGAGCCGCCCGTCGTGACCAAGCCGAGCGAGAAGTTCTCCTTGTACTTGTCGGCGATCAGCGCGGGATAGAGCAGGCCGCCGATCGCGACGATGGTGATGCCGCTTCCGCCGGTAAACGTCGTGAAAAATGCGGAGGCGACCAGGCAGACCATCGCGAGTCCGCCGGGCATCCAGCCGAGCCATGCTCGCGAGAGCTTGACCAAGCGATGCGGCGTTCCGCTCTCGGCCAACACGTAGCCCGCGAACGTGAAGAGCGGAATCGTGACGAGGAGCGGTGAGTCCGCGAATTTCTCGCTGAAGACGTCGTTGGCGGTGCCCGTGATGCTGGTGTCGGGGAGCGCACCGAAAAGCAGCATGGCGGCTGCGCCGAAGATCGCGAAGAGCGGCGCGCCGAGAATGGCGAGAACGACGAGGAGGACGATCCAAATCGTGTCCATCGCTCAGCCCTCCCCCGCTGAATCGCTCGGGTAGCTCTTGGTGACGAAAGCCATGCTGGCGGCCAGCGCACGACTGATGAAGCGAATCGACATCCAGATGAACATCGCCGGCACGATGAGCTGGAGGGCGACGTCGGGCGTCGACATCTGCGCACCGAACACCTCGAGCCCGTCGCGGAGCGCGCAAAAGGCGCTCGGTTTAGATAGGCCCGCGTCGGCGAGGATCTCGAGCGGCGCCTCGCAGATGTGAATCATCTCGTCGGATACCCCGAGCACCGAGTACTCGAGCGGGATCTCCCGGGCGTTGTTGAGGACCGACAGCCAGAACACGCGCCCCAAGTAGAAGCACGTGACGGACGCAAAAATGCAAACGATCGCACGAAGCAGCTGCTTCATTCGCGGAGGCGCGAGCCTCGGCAGCACGTCGATCGCGATGTGCTTTTCGTCGTAGGTCGAGAGCGAGGCGCCGAAGAACGCGAGCCAGAGCGTTCCCTTCTGAAGGAACGAGTCCGCCCACTCCATGCGCTCGAGCACCAGGTTGGCCCACTCGAAATCGAGATTCGTGAGGTTGCGGAGGGCGGCCTGCGTGGCGGCCACCGCGATCATGAGCAGCAGCACGGTGGCCGCGATCGCCGCCTCGCCTCGCGCGAGCTGCCTATCGATGCGGCGGACGTACTTCACTCGCCGCCCCCAGCGGCTTCGATGACCGCATCGAGCAGACTCTTCGGGTAGACGCGTCCGGTGAGCCGTTGTCGAACCTCCCGGCCGACCTCTTCCCACTCCGCCTGGTTTTCGGTGGTATCCACCTCGGCGAGCCCGCGCTTCAGCACGGCTTGATACGACTTGTCGTCGTCGCGGCGGATCGATCGGTTGAGCGCAGCGTGCGCGCGAGCGCTCGTTTCGACGAGCACTTTCTTCTGCTCGTCGGTCAGCGCTTCGAACTTGTCCTTTCGAACGATCGTGGCGCCGACGATGATCCCGCTGTTGCGCTTCGAAACGAACTTCAGCCGCGTGTACCACTGCAGCGACACCGCGGCGAGAGCCGAGGCTGGCAGCGTGTCGACCATGCGCGTTTGCAGCGCGGGGTAGACCTCGGGAACGCCGAGGCGTACGGGATTGGCGCCGACCACCTTCAGGAACTCCGTGAAGATCAGATCGTCTTTCCACGCCCAAGGCCGAAGCTTCTTGATGTCGGCGGGACGCTCGACGCGCTCCATCGAAAAGAGCCGGGTCTTGCCGACGTCACCCCAACCTAGAAGCGTGTAGCCTTCTTGATCGAACATGCCCGCGAAGCGATCGCTCAAAGCCTCGCGTACCCGGTCGAGCTCGTCGTACTCGTCGAACACGCCCGGCACGGAGAGCACGAGCACCTGCCGAACGAGCTGTCCGAGCCCGGTGGTGGTGATCGAGGCGCCGTCCATTTGCCCCGCCCGCATCTTGCGAACGAAGTCGCGCTCGTCTCCCTGACTGCCTCCCGGATAGAAGCGCAGCTTCAGCGTGTCGTTCGTTTCCTTTTTGATCGTCAGGTTCCAGGCGTTGAACACCTTCATCCAGGACGACCCGGCCGGAGCAAGCGTCGCGATCCGGAGCACGTGCGCCTGCTCGGCGGCTGCCGGTCGCGAAACCACGCCGGGAATGACGGCCGCGGCGATGGCGAGGGCCGCCGTGAATGCAAGTCTCAATTTCATCTGCCGAAGGAGCGCGAAACGATGGGGCTCCGGAGGATAACCGCCCTAATCCGTGGAATCACTAAAAAAGTTGGTCCGCGTTCTCCATGTAAAGCGCAGCACGTTCGCGCGCGATTCGGTTGGCGAGACGGGCCTCCGGCAATGGATCGTGGGCATCCATGACCTCTTCGAGGAGCTCGTCGAACAGCGCGCGATTGCCGGTCTTGACGGCGTAGTGGCGAGCCATGTTGAGCTGTGCCTGGAGCGCGCGCCGCTCGGTCGCGGCCAACGCCTTTTCGAAATACACCTTGGCCTCATCCATGTCGGCAGCCATTTCGGACGCCGTGGCAACCCCCATGAAGGTGTAGCCCGCGGCGTTGTAGTAGTCCGGGTCGAGCTCGATCGAGCGCGCAACGAACGCCTTGGCGTACGCGAGATCGGCGACGGCCTCCATGTCGTCCTTCGCGGAGTTGATGTAAGAGCCCCACGCGTACCCGTGCCAAAGGAGCATTTCGGCGTCTTCCTTGTCGACGAAAGCACCGTAGAGCCACGCCTCGAGGTCTTCGACCGTTCCGCGCACCGCAACGTCGATGTCTTCGTTGCGCAGTCGAATGCGGTGCCGGGTCAGATCGAGCGCCCGCACGTACATCGTCCGGGTCCGGCGACGCTGCGCGTCGGCTTCATCGTACTCCCCTTCGAACTCGAGCGCCTCGACCTCCGCCTCGATCCAACCGTACGCGTAGGCCATGTAAGCCTGCGAGAGCTGAGCGAGAATGGCGTCGTTGTCGGGGATGACGCGAAGAATTCCCTCGAACTGAACGATGGTTGCGGGAAGCGCTTCGCCCGCGAGCTCGTAGTCCCAGTAGGCCTCGAACGCGGGCGCCGCGCGCGTGAAGAGCCCGGCCGTCGAATCGGCGGTGAACTTCGCCACATCGCAGCCGCCAAACATGGCGACGCAAAGCACAGCGACCGCCGCTCGGAGTCGGCGGGACGGTGAAACCTGATACATGCGCCGAGATGTACGTAAATTCTGTGGAAATTGTCAATCGGGATCGTGTGCGTGGGCTCGCTTGACGAGGCCGCCTAGGGCCTGCAGGGTAAGGAAATGCTTAGTTTCAAGTCGCTCCCCGTGCTCTTGGGCGTCTTCGCAGTCCTTTTAACTGCCAATCCCGCCGCCGGGTCCATCGTCAAAGCGCTCGAGCTCGAGGAGCTGGTCGGCCAGTCCGAGCAGATCGTCGTCGGAAGAGTGGTGTTTTCCGAGTCCTTCGTGCGTGAAAACGGCAACCTCGGCACCTGGCACCGCATTCAAATCGAGCGTGACGTCCGAGGCAGCGCGCCCGTCGAGGGCGAGGTCATCGTCGAAACGCTCGGCGGACGAATCGGGGACATCGCGATGCGGGTGGAGGGCGAGCCGTCCTTCTCTGAAGGCGAGCGCGTGGTCGTATTCATTCGCGACGGAGGCCCGTACACGGCATTTCGGCCTGTTGGGATGGGCCAGGGCGTCATGCGAGTGAGGACCGAAGCCGGAGTCGACACGGTGACTCAGACGCGCGAGGGGATGGTCCTGATGAGGCGCAACGCGCGGGGCTACCTCGAAAAGAGCGCCGGCGCGTTGCCGCAAAAAGAACGTCTCGACGTGTTTCTCTCCAAAGTTCGCGCCCTGATCGAGCTCGAGGCCGGTGACGCCGATGAGTAGGCGCGCGCTCTCGCTGGCGAGCGTTGCAATCGGCTGCGCTGCGCTTCTCCAAACGGGCGATGCCCATGCGTTCTGCCGAATGACGACGGACGGCGGTGCACAGATCGGAAACGCATCATGCGTCGAGCGCGGTGAGCCGCTCGAGTGGGCCGACCCATGCTTGTCGTACGCAGTCGACTCGCGCGGCTCGAGCTGGATGAGCCAGGAAGACATCAACGCCGCGATCGACGCGTCGTTCGCGACCTGGATGGGCGCGGACTGCGACGGGTCTCCGCCGAACGTCATCTTCAAGCCTCTTCCGCCGTCCACCTGCAGACGCGCCGAGTTCAACACCGGTCCCAACGTCAACACGATTGCGTTCCTCGATCCGTGGCGGGACCCGTGCTTGGACACGAACGAGCCGGGCTACGACAGCAACGCCTTTGCGGTCACGATCGTGTGGCACAACACGAACACCGGCGAGATCCTCGACGCGGACATGATGATCAACGACACCGAGGCCTCTGCAACGAGCGCGGGCGGCCCCTACGACAATTGCCCCCCGACCGGATGCGATCCGGGAAGCCGTCTTGCGCCGGGCCCCGCGGACCTCGCAAGCATCGTGACCCACGAGGCCGGACACTTCATCGGCATCGGTCATTCGGACCTGCCGGATGCCACGATGTTCGCATCGGCAGAGCGGTCATCGGTCGAGAAGCGCGATCTCGCGCAGGACGACATCGACGCGATCTGTACCATCTATCCGCCCGGCAACCTCGACCTGAGCTGCAACGAAACCCCCATCAATGGGCTACAGCTCAACTGCGAGACCGATTCCCAGGGCAACGTGATCCTCTGCGACGAACCCGGAGCGACATCGAGTGGCGGCTGCAGCGCAGGCTCGACGAGCGGCCCGGCCAATGCGCCGTGGGGCATCGCGCTCGCGGTGCTTCTCGGTCTCACGGTGTTGCGTCGGCGGTCACGGCGGACCGACGCACGATCTTGAACTGCACGCGGCGATTGCGCGCGCGATTGTAGGCAGTGATGTTTGGCGCGATCGGTCGCGTGGGACCGTAGCCCCGTGCGGCGAGCCGGGCTTCGTCGACCCCGTGCTGCGCGAGCCAGCGTCGGACCGACTCGGCGCGACGCCTCGAAAGGTCCATGTTGAGCTTACGCTCGCCGCGATTGTCGGTGTGACCCTGAATCTCGACGAGCTCGAGGTCGGTGTTCCGAAGGAGCGCATCGGCGACCTCGAGCAAGAGGGGCTCGCTGTTCGGAAGGATCTCGTCGCTGCCGGTGGCAAAGCTCACCTGCCTGCGCAGGACGATCTCGCTCTGCTTGACGACGACTCGGGGCTTGGAGGGCTTGCGCACGAAGCGCAGCTGAACCGTGGTCTCCTGCCGCTCGGCCACGTCGAAGTCGCGGACGGCGAGCAGGAAGGCCGAATCGTCGACGCGCGCCGTATAGGCGCCCGGCGCAATTGCGGGCACGGAGGCAACGCCGTTCGAATCGGATATCAATTGGTGCTCCGACGGGCCGCGCACGCTCACGGTGGCCTTCGCCACGGGGTTGCCCTCGCGGTCCACGGTCAGGAGGCGGAGCTGACCGTCCCGGCTCGACGGAACGAGCGCGCAGTCGACCTCGGAAGGAACGGCCGCGGGACATTCGGACGCGAGATAGTCGGGGTGCGTCACCTCGAGAACGACGTCACCCTCCTCGAGCGAATAGCTCGTGAAGCGCCCGGCCGAGTCGGTGGTTTGCGCCGACGCGTCCTGCCCGGCGATGCGAACGACGGCCCCTTCGATCGGTGTACCGCTGCCCGCTTCGATGACGTGACCGCGGACTCGCCCGGTGGGCGCCGCTAGAGGCGCTGGCGCCGGCGGAGGAGCCGGCTTCGGATCGAAGGCATACCCGATGCCGACAATGATGTTGTACGGCACGGTCGGCGCGAGCTCGCGGACGAAGGTGCGCGCGCCGGTCAGCCCGACGTCGGCGCCCACCGTGAAAGCGAGTCCTTTCGGGGGCGTCAGGATTCGAAGCCCGAGCGTGAGCAGCATGGGAAACGCCTTGAGCTTTTCCCGCTCGAGGCAGCCGTCGTCGTTTGGATTCGCAGTGACCGGACACTGGTACCCCTGCCGGTTGACGGGGATGTCCCACTGCCACTCGAGCATCGGGTGTAGGCCGACGCTTTTCACCACGAGGGGCACCTCGACGCCGGTGGCAAGTCGAACCGAATCCACGCGGTCCACCCCGTACGCAAAGCGTTCGAACGCGGTCAGCAGATGACGGGCCTCGATCGGCCTCGGGGTCACACCGCCGAGCGCCTCGTATCTGCGGTCTTCGATGCCAGCGGTTAGATTGGCGGTGTTGTCGAACCAGTACCGGGCGTTGAATCGTAGGAGCAGAGGCGTTTCGCGCTTCTCGTGATCTCGAAAATCGAGCGTGACGTTGCCGCGAAGACCGATGCTCGTCGCTCGAAAGGTGGCGCTTGCATCACCGGTGCCGCCCGGAAACAGAAGGCCGACGTCTCCGCCGACGATCACCCAGGGGTTGACCCGGTAGAAGCCCTTCAAACCGATGCGCACGTCGGCCACGCGCTGAATCAGCATCGGGTCGTTCGAATCGCTCCACGCCGAGGTCACTTCCGCCGACGCGAACACCTCGAGGTAGTCGGTCGGCGTGACGGTGAGCGACAGATTGCCGGCAAAGTGATGCGCCTCGTCGCTGGGCACGAAGTAGTCGCGAATGATGAAGAATTCGCTTTGGAGCGCGAGTCGAAAGGTTCCCTTGGGGCCGGAGCCGGCGTCGATGACGCGAATCCCGCCGGTGGGTCCGCTATAGCTGTTCTGGACCTCGGCGAGTCGGTCCTCGGCGGCGGATGCACCTTCGGCAGGGTCCTCCGCGGCGACCGGCACCGCACATGCCAGCGCGACCAGGCCCCCCACCCAGGGCAATATCCGGCTCCTCGGCATTCGCCTTTTCGTATCCCCCCTTGAAATGATGCCATTTCAGGGGTGCCTTCGGCCAACTAGCCGGACTATTTCGCGGCGATGTGAAGGTCGGTCTTGCCGTCCGGCGGGATCATGACCTTCTTTGGAGCCGTCGGGCTGCCGCTCTTGGGCTTGAAGACGACGACGTAGCGCCCCCCCGGCACCGACCGAATCGTGCAGCTCCCCTGACTGGTTGTGCAGGTGAACGACCCGCCGTCGCCTTTGAGTTGAACTTGACCGTCACCGCCGCCCCGCACCTTGACGTGGACCGTGGCGTCGGCGTGGGCCACTGCCGCCAGCGTGAGGATAAAGACACAAAGGACGGTGGCAACGGCGTGTTTCATGAAGTGATTATCCCTCTTCGGCCGCCTCGGCGAAGTCGCTGAGGCGAACCTCTTCGTATTCGTCAGCGAGCAGCTCCTGGGGGTCTGAGTCTTCGACGTCGTAGCCGCCCGCTGCTTCAACCGGAGCAGCCTTTTTTGCCGGACCGTCGGGGTCCGGAAGCGGTGGACGCGAGGGTATCGGAAGCGCGTCTTCGTAAGCAAACATACCAGTCGTGTGGACGTCGCTGATCTCTCCATCCGCATCGAAAAGCGTGTCTTCGGGCTCGGCGAGCGACGGCCGGGTCAGGCCCTCGGGGGGCTCCGCGAGCCGGAGGGTCGGCGGTGCCGGAGGAGAGTCCGGCGGCGCCGCCATCGACGGCATCGGCACCGGCATCCCGACCTTGGGCTCCTCGGCGATGCCGTGCTCGAAGGCGTACATCGAATCGACTGGAGCGGGCGCCTCGAAGGCCGGCTCGCTCGCCGGCGCGGCGTCCGCGCCTACGATCTCGATTTCAGCCTCGCTCGCGTTTGCGATCACGGCAGCGGCGGCGCTTCCGTATTCATCTTCGATGTTGGGCTCGGCCGGCTCGGACTGCGGCGGCTCGGAGGCGGGCGGTGGCTCGGACGCCGTCTCCGCCATCAGCGCCTCGGCGTCGACGGCCGCGATCACGGTCGCAGGCTCGTCGTCTTCGTCTTGTTCTTCGTCGTAGGCCTCGGGTGGAACGGTATCGGGCGCCTCTTCTTCAGGCGGCACCGTCACCGGCTCTGCGTCTTCCGGAGCAAGCGAGAACACCTCGTCGGGTGGAACCGACACCGCCTCGTCGGCGACGCCCTCGGGAGGATCGGAAACCGCCTGACGCGAGAGCACCAACCGCTCGAAGACGACCTCGTAGTGCCCCTCGAAAGCCAAGGCTTCGACGACGACGTCGTAGCGGGTTTCGGGCACCCTATCTTCACCGCCGTCGACGGCCGCGCGCACGCGCCCCGTGCCCTCGAGAGCCGGTGTTCCGTCGGCGAGAAGAACGGCGAATTCGATCTCCGAGCCGTCCTCGTAGGCCACCGGCCCGTAGAGGATCAACGTGTCCTGCTCGACTCGATCGAGAAAGCTTTCGGAAAGCTCTCCGATGTCGTTGAAGTGTGTTGGTACCGTGAGGACTTCGCTCATTGCTCCCCCGCTTCGCTTTCCTCGATAGGGCTCGTCTGCAGCTCGTCTCCTGCTGCGAGGAGCTCCTCTACCCTACGCTCGGCTTCATCCAGTCGTTTCGCTCCGGCCCGCGAAAGGCGGACACCCTCTTCAAACATCGCCAGAGACTCCTCGAGAGGCAAATCTCCCTCCTCGAGCTGCTCCACGACGGCCTGGAGCCGCTCCATGACCTCCTCGAATGGAGCCTCCTCTGCCGAACCTGCCCGCCCCTTCGATTTCCCCATGTTTTCAACCATACAGCACCAAAAGCCCGTCGTCACCAACGTGGATATCGGGCCCATTTGAGTTGAAGTGCCGAGGTGGGCGCTGTAGGTGGGTGAAGGATGCGCCAACCCCCCTCCGTCGTCACTCCAGGCAACCACGATGGCGTGCACTTGGGTCATCGGGCGCTGATCGATGCCGCCAAGCGGTCGGCCGAGTCTCACGGCTGGAAAACGCTCGGCATGTTCTTCGACCCACATCCGACGGCGGTGTTGGCGCCGGATCGGGCGCCGGTCCTGATCACCGACGTCGCGCGTCGCATCGAGATCATGAGGGGCGCGGGCTGCGACGACGTGGTGGTGCTCCCGTTCGACAGCGAGTTTGCCAAGATGAGCCCGGACCAGTTCGTGCGGACCGTCCTGCTCGACGCCTGCCATGCGCAGGGAGTCGTCGTGGGACCCGATTTCCACTTCGGACACAAGCGCTCGGGCAACATCGACACCCTTCGTGATTGGGGGGCGCGCGAAGGGTTCACGGTCGAGCTCGTGCAGCCGGTCATGTTCCGCGGGGAGGCGGTGTCGTCCACGCGCATCCGCCGAATCCTCGGCGAGGACGGCAACGTCGAGGACGCCGCCGTCATGATGACCCGGCTCCACGAGGTCGAAGGCGAAGTCGTCCCAGGCGATCGGAGAGGGCGAGAGATCGGTTTTCCAACGGCCAACCTCGACGTGCACGGCATCCAGCTTCCCAAAGACGGGGTCTACGCCGTCGTTGCGCGAGTGCTGGACGGAGATCACCCCGACCTGCTGCGCGGCGTCGCCAATCTGGGGAACCGGCCGACCTTCGAGGCGGGCCGTTCGGTCGAGGTGCATTTGTTCCGCTTCAATGAAGACCTGTACCGAAAACGGATGCGAATCGGGTTCGCTGCACGCATTCGGGGGGAGCGAAAGTTCGATGGCCTGCAGGCGCTCAAGCAACAGATCGATCGGGACTGCGACGAAGCCGAGAACGCGCTACAACGGTCGAGCCCGGAGCTCTCTCGATGGATCTGACGAGACTCTACAACCTCACGACCCCGGAGCTTCGCGAAGAGGCCGAGCGCCTCGGCGTAGCGGACACCTATGCGATGAGCCGGGGACAGCTGATCCATGCGATTCGCGACAAGAGCGGAGCGAGCCAGTCAGAGGGCCTGCTCGGCAAAGTGTTCGGCTTTGCCAAATGGGCGCTCCAAGCGGCGGGCGAAACGCCGGCCCGAGGTGGTGGGACGAAGATGTCGGTCGAGGACGCCGAAGGCGTCGCGCCCGGGACGGCGTCCGCGCCGAACGCGGGGACCGGAGCTCCAGCCGATCCGTCTCCCCTCCCCGTTCCGGTGCCGGTACCCGTGCCGTCGCCGGCAGCTGAAGCGGCTCCGGTGTCTGAGGAGGAACCCGCGTCGCCGGCCGGCGAGACCGACACCGGACCGCCGTCGAGACCTCCGGTCGGCGTGTTTTCCAAAAGCGCGTCCCTTTTCGAAGAGCCGTTTCCGACCCGGACGATGGCGCGCATTCTCGCTGAGCAGGGCCACTACAAGCGCTCGCTCGCGATCTACGCACGGCTGCTGCAGGAAGAACCAGCGGACCGGGAGCTGAGCGACGAGGCAAACGCCGTGCGCGCGCAGGCCCGCGCGCGCCGCTCTCACGCCCCCCACTAGCGCCCTCGAATGCCGCCTAGATCGGCACCGGGGCTTCGGGACGCCGGAACGGGGGCACTAGGGCGCGAGCGCCAAGCGCACATGCAGTCCCGATCGCGAGGGCGCTCCACTCCGGAGACACGGCGCCGAGGTCAACGACGAGACCCGCAAGCGCGAGACCCATGCCGGTCGCGAGAATCGCGGCCCCGACCCGCGCGCTCATCTCGATGGCGTGGGCCGAAGCGAGCAGAAAGAGAGCCTTGAAGCCGAGAATCAATGCTCCCGTCACCGAGTCGGTGAGCGGCCAACCGCCGAGAAAGAGGACGGCGCCCAGTACCGAGGCGGGCGCTACGTATAGGGAAGCCGACGGGCGAGGCAGGCCAGCGACGGAGCCGAGCGCAAGCAGGTAGGTCCCGAAAGCCAGGAACGACGCTGGCGTCTGGAACACATACCACCGGGAGACGGTGGGTTCTTGCGCTGCGATGATCTCGGTCACGCTCGCGGTGCGAGCGAGCAGCATGATCACCAGCGTGGAGCCGATCGCGAATGCAACGCTCGAGGCACCGACGCGATCACGGGTGGCCAACGAGACGACGGCCGCAAAGGTCCCGAGCGTGAGGATCCACATCGTGGTCCACTGGAGGCTCGGCGCGAGCATCAACGCGGCGAAGCCAAAGATCAGCAAGGCCCGAATGATCCAGCCCGACAGGGGAGCGCCGACGAGTCGGGTGCGTACGCAGAGCCCGATGGGCGAGCACCACCCGA
>JAHELW010000037.1:20449-20915 GCA_024643985.1 Myxococcales bacterium
GAGCACGAACAGCAGCGTGGTGAGTGGATCGGCCACGGGCGCCGTTGCTTCGTGAGGCCATCGAAGCGCGTGGATTCCCCGGAGGCCATCGCGCGATACGAGCACCGTCGACTCGGTCCGGCTCGGGTCCGGAACGAAATCTCGCCGGCTATAGACGCTCACCCCGTCGAGGCCGACGACCAAGTCTCCCGGAGCCACGCCTTGGCGAGCCGCGAAGCTCGCCGGCTCCACGGCCACGACGCGAACTCCGGCGGTTCCGAGCTCTTCGCGCGACAGGTCGAGGCCGAAATCGGCGGCAGGCGTGAGCTCCTCGCGGGGCTCGATCTGCCCTTCGGCGCGCAGTTGGCTCGCGGTATCGGGCAGAAAGTCGATCCGTACGCGCTCCGCAGCAAACACGTCGCGAAGCTGGTTTGCGGTTCGAAACTCGAGACGAAGCTCCCCGTCGAGCGTCGCCCGGCCTCCGAGG
>JAHELW010000199.1 GCA_024643985.1 Myxococcales bacterium
CGGCGCAGCAGGCATGGGCGGCGCAGCAGGCATGGGCGGCGCGGCAGGCATGGGCGGTGCCGCAGGCATGGGCGGTGCAGCAGGCATGGGCGGCGCAGCCGGCATGGGCGGCGCAGCAGGCATGGGCGGCGCGGCAGGCATGGGCGGTGCCGCAGGCATGGGCGGCCAAGGTGGTACCGGCGGCGACGGATGTGATTGCGACTGCAAGTGCAAGCACAGGTGCAAGCACCACCCCGTGTGGGTTCCGCACCCGGGGTGCAAGCATCCCCCCGAAACTCGACGCGACGACTGGCCCCAGCCGCATTACGGCGATCGCTATGATCACGGTGGCGACTGCGACTGCGACTGCGACGATCGCTACGAAGATGATTGGGGCTGCGACGACGAGAGCGACTCAGACTCGGACTGCGACTGTGACGACGACTCCGACAGCGATTCGGACGGGGACAGCGACAGCGGCATCCACGCGGGCAAGCACCCGCACGAGTCGTGGAGGCACTGGTTCCGCTTCTGGAAATACTGGCGGGGTGACTGAGCTACGCTTTCAGCTGAATCACCGAGAATGAGCCGCCCTGCGGGTCCTGAATGACCGCGAACCGGCCCGGCGGGATGTCGCGCGGCTCGAGCACGACGGTGCCACCGAGCTCTTTCGCGCGCTCGGCGGCGGCTTCGATGCTCGCGACCGCGAAATAGACCCCCCAGACCGACGGCATCGGTCCCCACTCCGGCTGAATCGCCATCATGGTCGCCGCGGGGCGGTCGCCGTTGTAGAGCTCGACCAGCGGGGTGCCCTCACTCGAGGTGGCGCGCTTGCTGTTCCACCCGAACAGTGCCGTGTAGAAGCGCTCCGCCGCGTCCAGGTCGTTCGTGTAGAGCTCGTTCCAGCAAAACGCGCTCGGCTCGTTGACCAACACGCCCCCGACCGAGTCGCTGGGCGTCCAAAGGTGAAAGATCGCGCCAGTCGGATCGGCGACGACCGCGATCCGGCCGGCCTCCGGGAGGTCCATCGGCCCCGCATGCACCTGCCCGCCAAGCTCCCTTGCCCTGACCGCCGCGGCGTCGACGTCGGCGACACACACGTAGGAATTCCAATGCGGTGGGACGCCCATCTGCTGCTGTTCCGCGGGCATCGCCATGAGCCCACCGACGTCTTGGTCGTGGAAACGGGCCATCACATACGGCTCACCGCTCGCGGTCGCGCCTCCACCGTCGACGCTCCAGCCAAAGAGCTCACCGTAGAACTTCTTGGCCTGATCGAGATCCGTTGCCGCGTAGTCCACCCAGCCAAACGTACCGGGCGCGTAGTCGGTCATGAGCATCGCTTCCTCCTCGTCGGTGAACGGCGAGCATATCACGACGCTATCTCAACTCTGGTCGTGTGCCGGCAACAAAACGTAAGAAGAGACCAAGACGAGCGCGAGCACCAGTGGAGGCGCGAAGTCCGCGACACCATCGCCCACGGCGAGGTGCGACGCTAACGCGCCCGTGAGGTCGAAGAAGATGCCCGCGTAGGCCCACTCCTTGAGACGCCGGAAGCCTGGGGCGACGATGGCAATGCCGCCGAGTACTTTCCAAAACCCGAGGATCCGCGCGAAGTAGTGCGGGTAGCCGAGGTGGTCCATCGTCTCCTTGACCGCGTCGATCAGTAGAAAATCCGCCAAACCCCCCGCGATCATCGCGAGCGCGACCACGCCTGTGGCGACCCAGTATCCAACTTTCTTGGTGTTCACGGCTGCCTCCTCGAAAGAAACGGCTCGATGACGAGTTTTCGATCATTCCCGCCCGGGCGCTTTGCCGAGAGGTCCCTATGTTCGCCAAATGGACCGCGGAAGAAGCTCTAGCGCTCCCGCCGAGCCCGACAAGGCGCTTCGAATCGACGTGCGTGTTCTGGGCGATCTCTTGGGCGAGGTGCTCCGCACGCAGGCAGGTGCCGAGGTGTACGAGACGGTGGAGCGCGTCCGCAAGCAGGGGAAGGCGCTGCGCGAACCGGGCCGCGGCGAGGAGGATCCAGCGCTCCAGGCGCTCTACGCCGTCGTCGAAGCGATCCCTCCGCATCGCGTTCGTGACGTCGTGCGTGCGTTTTCCCTTTTCCTGACGTTCGCCAACATCGCGGAGCAGCGCCACAAGGTACGGCTTCGGCGGCTCGAGCAGGTTCGCGCAGCCCGGGGCGAGCACGACGCGCCGAGCATCGATTCCTGCGTGGACACGTTCAGCCGCATGATCGCCGCTGGCATTCCGAAAGAAGAGGTCTATCGGGCCGCCGTCTCGCAAAAGGTCGAATTCGTGCTCACCGCGCACCCGACACAGGTCGTGCGCCGAACGCTCTTGGCACGCTACAACCGCATCTCGGACGCGCTCAAGGCGGGCGACAGCAAGGACCTCACGCCCGATGAACAAGCGGCGGTACGCGATCAGCTCCGGCGCGAAGTGTCGACGGTCTGGCATACCGATGAGCTTCATCGAAGCCGTCCGACGCCGCTCGACGAGGTCCGGGGCGGGCTCGCGGTACTGGAGCAGTCGCTTTGGGACGCCGTTCCCCGTTTCCTTCGCCGGCTCGATCGCGCGCTCGTGGAGCACACGGGAAAAGCGCTGCCCGTCGATGCCGCGCCCATCGTCTTTGGCTCGTGGATCGGAGGCGATCGCGACGGGAATCCCAACGTGACTGCCGACGTGACCGAGGAAGCGGTTCGCATGTGCCGCTGGACCGCCGCCAAGCTCCTACACGACGAGGTCGACGCCCTCTGTCAGGAGCTTTCGATGGATACGGCCTCCGACGCGCTACGAGAGGCGGCAGGTACGGAACGCGAGCCCTACCGCGCGCTTCTTCGGCGCCGCCGCGAGCTCCTCGCCAACACGCTGCGCGCCATCGAGGCGGCGCTCGAGGGAGAGGCGCCTGAAACCGATGAGCGCGAAACCGTCGGCGGGCTGCTAGGCGCCCTGATGCTCGCCAAGGAATCGCTCGAGGCGACTGGGCAAGGAATCGTTGCCGAGGGGCGACTGCTCGACCTGATCCGGCGGGTACATTGCTTCGGGCTTCACACGGCGCGGCTCGACATTCGGCAGGAGTCGGAGCGACACACCGAAACGCTCGACGCGATCAGCCGCCATCTCGGTTTGGGCTCCTATCGGGAGTGGCCCGAGGAGCGGCGCATGGAGTTTCTAGTCGCCGAGCTTTCCTCGAAGCGGCCCTTGATTCCGCCTGACCTCCCAGCATCGCCCGAGGTGCGAGAGGTGCTCGACACGTTCGCGAAGCTGGCGACGCTGCCTCCGGATTCGCTGGGCGCCTACGTCATCTCGATGGCGCACAACCCGAGCGACGTTCTCGCAGTCGAGCTTCTTCAAAAGGAAGCTGGCGTTGCGCGGCCGCTTCGCGTCGTGCCGCTCTTCGAGACCATCGACGACCTTCGGTCCGCGCAGGACATCGTCGCGTCGCTCCTCGACCTTCCGTGGTACCGCGATCGAATCGACGGTCGCCTCGAGGTGATGATCGGCTACTCCGATTCATCGAAAGACGGCGGCCGGCTCGCCGCTGCGTGGGAGCTCTATCAAGCGCAGGAGCGACTCGTATCGCTTTGCCGTTCGCGGAGCGTGCATCTCACCTTGTTTCACGGCCGGGGCGGCACGATTGGACGCGGCGGCGGTCCGACGCAAATTGCGATCAGCGCACAGCCGGCAGGGTCGATCGACGGCAGTCTCCGGGTCACCGAACAGGGCGAGATGATTCAATGGAAGTTCGGTACACCGGACATCGCGGTGCGGAGCCTCGAGATCTACTCCACGGCCACGCTGAGCGCGACGCTCACGCCTCCCGCGGAGCCGAGCGAAGCGTTTCGCCGCCGCATGGACGCGCTGGCTGAGCGCTCGATGAAGGCCTACCGCGAGGTCACGCGCGCCGAGCGTTTCGTCGAGTACTTCCGGACGGCGACCCTGGAGCTCGAGCTCGGCTCGCTTCAGATCGGTTCCCGGCCCGCACGTCGCAAGGCCGGCAACGGCCTGAGCAGTCTTCGGGCGATTCCGTGGATTTTCGCATGGACGCAAACGCGACTTCATCTTCCCGCGTGGCTTGGAGTCGAAGCGGCGTTTTGCGATTCGATCGACGAAGGCCACCTCGACGAGCTTCGCGCCATGGCTGCCGAGTGGCCGTTCTTCGAGTCGATCCTTTCGCTGCTCGAGCTTGCCCTGGCGAAATCCGATGGCCGAATCGCGGCCCACTACGACGCGCTGCTCACGCCACCCGAGCTCGCCGACATCGGCGAGGACCTCCGCAGTCGGCTCGACCGGGTCGAGCAATGCCTGCTGAGAGTCCTAGACCAGGATACGCTCCTCGAGCATTCCCCGGCCCTGCAGCGCTCGCTCCAGCTTCGACGCGCGTACCTCGATCCGATCAATCTAATTCAGGCCGAGCTTCTTCGACGGCAGCGCCTCGCCGACGACGACGAGCTCCAGGATGCGCTGCTCGCCAGCGTCAACGGCGTCGCGGCGGGGCTCAAGAATACGGGCTGAGCCGGGGCCCGCAGGCTTTGCGCGGGCTTTTCGCTGAACGCAGACCTTGCGCGCGAGGAGCATGCGCAAATCCCGGCCACTCCGCCTAGGACCCGGCACTTTTCGCTGAGTTCGACGCGTGTCCGGCTCCGTCTGGGGACGGCAGCGGAGCTGGCACGAACCTCGCACGCATTCTTCGTAAAGGAGGTGATCCATGGGACACATGAGCCAACTCAAGCAGGAGTATCGGCAGCTGATGGACCGCCTGGATCACCACGCCGTGGCGATGCCGCGGCCGGAGGACGAGCGGGCGTTGAAGGGGTGGCGTGAGCTGCTCGAGGTGATGTACACGCCCGAAGAAGCGGAGCTTGCGTCCCGCATGCCGATGATGCCCACGCCGCTGAAGAAGCTCGCCAAGCGCTACGACATGCCGGAGGAGGAGCTCGAAGCAAAGCTCGAGCCTCTTTGCGAAAAGGGTCTGGTGATGGACCTCGTGAGCTCGAGCACCGGCAAGAAGAAGTACCTGCTTGCCCCACCCGTCGTCGGCTTCTTCGAGTTTTCGATGATGCGGGCCCACGACATGTTCGACAAGCTGAGCGTCGCGAAGGCAATGGACGCGTACATCCACGGCGACGATACGTTCGTCAAAGAAGTCTTCGGCAACGACACCGTCGTCGGTCGCGCCATGGTCCACGAAGAGATGCTCGCGGCGGACATCCCCGAGGTGCTC
>JAHELW010000038.1 GCA_024643985.1 Myxococcales bacterium
ACGGTCGAAACGATTCGCTTCAACGTGCGAGAGAACTTCGAGCAGACACGCGAAACGATCACCGAGTATCTGACGCGCGAGCAAGCCAAAGAAATCGAGGAATGGCAAATCGCGACGCTGACGGACGAGAGCCGTTTTCAAGCACGCATCGACGCGGACCGTGTGCGTGACGGTCACGGAGACCTGCGGCTCGAGCACGTGTACTTCGAGCCCGAGGGATCGATCGCAATTATCGACTGCATCGAGTTCAACGAGCGCTTCCGCTACGGGGACGTCTGCGCGGACATCGCGTTCCTTTCCATGGATCTCGCTTGGCACGGACGCGTCGATCTCGCCGAAAAGCTGCTCGCGAGCTACGCACGGGAGTCGAACGACTACGACCTGTACTCCGTCGTGGACTTCTATGAAAGCTACCGTGCCTTCGTTCGCGGAAAGATCGCCTCGTTCTTGGCCTCAGACGCCGAGGCGTCGCAATCCGCTCGCGAACGAGCCCGACGCGAGGCCCGCCGCTACTTCATGCTCTCGCTCGCGTACGAGCGCCCGCCCTTGATGCCGCCGCGGCTGGTCGCAGTGGGAGGGCTCATCGCGAGCGGAAAGAGTCGCACCGCCGCGACCGTCGGCGACCTGCTGGCCGCGCCGGTGGTCAGCTCGGACCGGGTCAGAAAGCACCTGATGGGTCGACGTCCGCAGGAATCGATGAAGAGCGAGGCGTGGTCGGGTGCCTATGCGCCCGATGCCACCGAGGCGGTTTACCGCGAGCTTTGGAGGGTGGCCGAAACGGTCCTTGGCTCGGGACGCCCCATCGTCATCGATGCCTCTTTCCGGAGCAGCGACCTGCGAGAGGAGGCTCGAAGCCTGGCGCGGCGGTTCGGCGTGCCCTTTCTTTTCGTCGAGTGTCACGCGCCGCGCGAGCTACTGCTTGAGCGCCTCGCGGCGCGAGACGAAAAAGCCGGTCACGAGAGCGACGCGCGAGCCGAGCTTCTGGGCGAGTTCGAGAAGCGGTTCGAGCCCGTCGAGGAGCTCTCGCCGTCACAGCACCTTCGAATCGATACTTCGCTGGAAAAAGCAGACAATCGATCGCGTCTCGAAGCGGCGCTCGAGAGCTGACTGGCGCTCACGGCCGCACGGCCAGCACGGGAACGGGCGAGTAGCGCAGGCAGTACTGGGAGGCGCTTCCGAGCATCATGCCGCGGAGCCGGCCCTGTCCGCGACAGCCGACCAACAGCAAATCCGCACCGGAATCCGCAGTGGCGTTGCAGAGCATCTTGCCGACCGCTCCATCCATCACGCGGATGGTGGTCGACGGCGCGAGACCCTCGCTGACGACTAGCTGCTCCAACCGGGAACGCGCCGCGGAGGAAAGGCCCTCGAGCACGCTAGGCCATTCGGTCGGAAGCATGCTTTCCGTGATCGGGTGCGGAACCACGTGCAGCAGCAGCACGTTTCCATCGACGGCCTTTGCGATGTCTCGAGCCCAGCGCAGCGCTTCGATTCCATGCGTCGAGAAGTCGACGCCGACCGCGATGGTGCCCCCGGTGTAGTCCTCTCGCAGCTTGCCGCAGGACACCACCACGGAGCATGGAGCCTGACGGACCACCCGTTCGGCCGTGGAGCCGAGGAGCCGCTCGGGCAAACCGATCGCCCCCACCGGATCGCCGACGGCAATCAGGTCCGCATTGACGGAAACCGCGGTGCGAATGATCGTTTCCCACGGCTGGCCTTCCTCGCAGGAAGTCTGGCAGCTCAAGCCCGAGGCCTCGCACTCTTTGCGCTCACTCTCGAGCTCTTGAAGCGAGCTCTCGAAACGACCCTTCAACCGCTGTCGGAGCGCATGGGCCGCCGACCGGGCGCCGACCGGGAGATCTCTCCACGCATGCTCCAACCCGACCTCACTGGCATGCACCAACCAGAGCGTCGCCCGGGTCGCTTTCGCGGTTTGAACCGCGAGCTGCATGGCACGACGCCCCGACTCCCCGAGGTCCGTCCCGACGACGATGGTTTTGATGGCCATGTACTCAGCTCGAGCAAGCACCATGCCACATTTTTTTCGCAGCGTCTGCAGCGCTCGGCGATTCAGACGCCGGGGTCCGACAACACCTGAATGGCGTAGTCGACGAAGTCCGACTCGGTCAGAATCCCAACTAAACGTCCGTGCTCGATCACGGGCACGCATCCATGCCCGTGTGCGCGCAGTGTGAGCGCGGCCTCCAAGGCGGGCGTATCGGGATACACCGTGCGCACTTCTTTCGTCATGACCCAGCGCGCCTCGATCCAGCGGTTCATGTGCACCTGCTCGTCCGACGCCGCCCCCGACAGGCTGCCCTCCTGACTTCGTAGGACGTCTCGGTGCGAGATCAGACCAAGCAGACGCTCCGTCTCAGCCTCCACGACCGCCACGTGCCGGATCTTGTGAGACTCCATCTGCCGGATCACGTCGCGCAGCGGGCTCGTGGGCGCCACGGTCACGACGGGCTGGGTCATGAGGTCGCGGGTCAGAAGCTGCGACATGCGTGGTCTTTACCTCATATTCGCCGGGCGGGCTGGCTGGGAAGACCTCGGCGAATATTCTTCGCTTTGAGTTTAAGCAGGCGCATGATTTGCGCCTTCCGCAAGCCTGGGACAGGCTACCTATCCCAATATCACTGCGATCCCCCGTGGGCTCGCATCTTGCTAACCAATTTTCCGCAATGCCGGAGACATTTCACGAGCGCCTCAGCGCTTTGGACGCGACTTTCCTCGACGTGGAGGGCAAGACGGCCCCGATGCACGTGGGCGCGGCGCTCCTCTTCGACGCAAAGCCGCTCACGTTGGACCACGGCGGCCTCGATATCGAGCGACTCACCCGCTACACGACCGCCGCCTTGGATTCGATCCCGCGGTATCGGCAGCGAATCGAGTGGGTGCCCGGCCTCGGACACCCCGTATGGGTCGACGACCAGCGGTTCAACATGCATTTCCATCTGCGGCACACCCGTCTGCCGATGCCCGGCGACGAGCGAATGCTCAAGCGGCTGGTGGGCCGCCTGTTTTCTCAGCACCTCGACCGGAGCCGTCCGCTTTGGGAGTTCTGGGTCGTCGAGGGCGTCGAAAACGACACATTCGCCCTCATCGTGAAGGTTCACCACTGCATGGTCGATGGCATTGCAGGCGTTCAGCTCCTCGAGGCTCTCGTTCAGATCATGCCAGACGCGCAAGAACGCGAGCCACAGCCGTGGAGCCCGCGCCCGATGCCGAGTCGCGTCGAGCTGCTCCGGTCCGAGGTCAAGCACCGTGTGGACGGGCTCCGCGAGCTCTCGCACTACATGCCTCGAGTGCGGAAGAACTTCCAAGGTCTCACCAACGTACTCCGCTCGGGTATGAAGCCCGCCCCGAAGACGCTCTTCACCGAGCGCGACGTCAGCCCGTACCGCCGCTTCGACTGGACTTCGTTTGCCCTCGACGAGGTCAAGGCGATCAAGAACGCGTTGGGTGGGACGATCAACGACGTCGTCGTGGCGACTACGACGGGAGCCGTACGCCGGTTCCTCATTCGACGAAACGAGAACGTGGACGCCATCGAGGGTTTCCGCACGCTCCTGCCGGTGAACACCCGGAAGATGGGCGGTATCGGTGTCGGAAATCACGTGGCGATGCTGCTCGCGGATCTCCCCATCTCCGAACCCGACCCGATCAAGCGAATGAAGAGAGTCACCGAGATCACGACCGAGCTGAAAAAGGAGTCCAACCAGACCGGAGGCGCGGAGCTCATCGAGGACATCGCCGACCTCACGACGAAACGAATCGTCTCCGAGCTCTATCGAGCCGCGATGCAGCTCCGCACGTACAACTTGGTGATCACCAACGTCCCCGGGCCGCCGATGCCTCTCTACCTCTTGAGCTCACCGATGAAGGCCATTTACCCGATGGTCCCGCTGATGCAGAACCAGAACCTCGGCATCGCCCTCTTCAGCTACAACGGCGGGCTGCATTGGGGGTTCAACGCGGATTGGGAATCGTTCCCGGACGTGCACGAGTTCGTCGAAGATCTCGAAGCTACGTTCGAGGAGTACAAGGCGCTCGCGCATGCGCGGGCTTCCGAAGTGTCGGAGAGCAAGGAGGCTTCCGCACATAGCTAGCCGCGCATTCGCGCCGGTATGAACCTTGACGAAAGACCCTGCGATGACAAGTGTGACTACCGCAACTGATTTGACCAAAGGCACGGCGTCACGAAGCGCGGAAGCCAGGAAGGGGCGAATCCTCGTCGTCGACGATGAGGCCAACGCCCGGAACGCGCTCGCGGAGCTACTCGACGATGCTGGCTACTCGGTGAGCACGGCAGCCGACGGACGAACGGCGCTTCTGCAGCTGGAGCAAGCAGACCCGGACGTGGTGCTGACCGATCTGAAGATGCCGAGCATGGACGGTCTGACTCTGATCAAGACAGGACGGCCCTTGTCGCCGCACGCGACGTTCATCGTCATGACTGCGTTTGCGACCATCGACACGGCAGTTCAGGCGATCAAGCTCGGTGCCGAAAGCTACTTGACCAAGCCGCTCGAGCTGGATGCGGTCATTGCGATCGTCGATCGGGCGCTCGAGCGAACACGGCTGAGCCGAGAGGCTGCGGAGCTTCGTGCGCGCGTCGACGACCGCTTCCAGCTCGGAAACATCATCGGCGAGCATCCGTCGATGCAGCGATTGATGAAGAACGTCGCGCAAGTCGCTGGCAGCCGCGCCACCGTGCTGATTCACGGTGAGACCGGCACGGGCAAGGAGCTCATAGCCGCCGCGATTCACCAAAACTCGAAGCGCAAGGACAGGCCTTTCATTCGGCTCAACTGCGCCTCGCTTAGTGAAACCCTGCTGGAGTCCGAGCTTTTCGGCCACGAGCGGGGCTCCTTCACCGGCGCGATGTCCCGGCGCGAAGGCCGTTTCAAGCAGGCCGACGGCGGCACGCTGTTCCTCGACGAGGTCAGCGAGATCCCGCCGAGCGTGCAGATCAAGCTACTGCGCTTTCTCCAAGAACGGGAGTTCGAACGGGTCGGCGGAAACGAGACACTCAAAGTCGACGTGAGGGTGGTCGCCGCGACTAACCGGCACCTGAAACAGCGAGTCGACGAAGGACGCTTTCGGGAGGACCTCTACTATCGTCTCAAAGTCGTTCAGCTCGACGTGCCTCCTCTTCGGGTCCGAAGAAGCGATATCCCCCTCTTGGCACACGCGTTTCTACGCAAGTACGCGGAGGAGAACGATCGGCAGGTTCAAGGGCTCAGCGACGAAGCGCTTCAGCACCTGATGATCTACCCCTGGCCTGGCAACGTTCGGGAGCTCGAAAACGCGATCGAACGCGCGGTGGTGATGTGCCAAGGCGATCTGATCCGTCGCGACGACATGCCCACCTCGGCTCACGGCGATCTTCAGAACGGTTCGGTCATGGCGCTGATTCCCGGCATCACGATGGCCGAGCTCGAGCGCATCGCGATTTTGCGCACGCTCGACGCGGTAGACGGGTCGACTGCTCGGGCAGCCGAGATTCTCGGGATCAGCCAGCGCAAGATCCAGTATCGGGTCAAAGAGTGGGGTTATCAGGCGCCCACGCTCGACTAGATTCGGCCGAAGCCAACTAGGGCTAGGGCCGAGAGGGGATCCAAAAAGACGCGCGCGTGCCGCCCACAGGCTCGTCGGAGATATCGGCACGCCCCCCGTGGAGGTCGACGATGCGCTTGACGATCGCCAGACCGAGCCCGGTGCCCGCGTCTTTGGTCGTCACAAACGACTCGAACGCGCGTTCTGAAACGTCCGGTGAAATCCCCGGTCCGTTGTCGATGACGGCGACCTCCCAGCGGCTGCTCCGGTTCGAATGGCTGACGATGCGAATGCAGGGTTGCCGCGACCCGGATACGGCCTCGACCGCATTCGTGATGAGGTTGTTGACGACCTGCTTGAGCCGGTCGCGCTCGGCTACGAGCTCACACGGCGCTTGGTCGATTTCGTCGATGAACTCGATCCCCTGCGACTCGATCTCGGGGCGGCGCAGCTCGACGACCTCGGTGAGCAGCGCATACGCGTCACAGCGCACCGGCTCGAGGCGCCGCGCGCGCGCTAGGTTTAGAAAGTCGTCCAAGAGAAGCGACAGTCGTCGAAGCTCGTCCTGTACCAAATTCGTGCGTCGCTCGATCTTTCGCCGCGTCGAAGCGTCCTGCACGGCCGCGGCGTTCCTTCGAAGCACGTCGAGCTGGAGCTTGGCGGCGTTCAGAGGGTTTCGCACCTCGTGCGCGAGACCTGCGGTCAAGCGTCCCATGACCGCCAATGACTCGGCCTCGGCCGTCTTCTTGAGAACGTAGTCCTCGCGATAGGTCTCGAGCATGATCGCCAAATCGATGTCGCAGATGTGGTCGATCGCCGCGTGGTCGGGAATGTCCCCCGCGCCGTCGGCCGAAATCGAGGCAAGGCCGCGGTGAAGCCCGAGGCGGATCACGTTCATGGCGATCAGCATGTAGCGCTGCTCGAGACCGACCTTGACGTGCATCCTGCCGATCCGTGCCCGCTTCTCGAAATAGGCGTCGTCGTACGGGCCGACGAACAAGCTCTCCAGCCAGTCCTCGAGCGAGAGCTTGAGCCGACTGACCTGCGCTTCGTCCTTGAGCACGGCGCGCGCGACGGGATCGGCCAAGATCGCATCGTAGAATTGCTCGACCACGCCAGGAAACAGCGGCCGCATCCGCGGCGCAAGCGCGTGCAGCCGGTGCGCCGAAGCATCGTCGAATCCGACATACTGGCGCAATCTGGCGAGCAACCTCGGATCTGCCATGATGCCGGGCTAGAAAATTGCGCCCTTTGTGTCAAGCAGCCGGCCCCGAAAACACTTATCCGAAGTCGAGCAGCGCCGGAAGCCGGACCATGCTCACCGGGCAGGGGGCGTTTTCAGCCAGGCGCTCGAGGTCGTGCGCGCTCACCTGGTCGGCCGACGCCATCAGCTGAACGCCGACCAAAATCAGGTCGACCTGAGAGCGCTGTGCGCTCTGCAGGACGAAATCGGGCCACCGTCCTTCTTCGTAGAGCTCAGCCCTGCAGCGAACGCCTCGGTCGGCGCACCACTGTCGCTGACGTTCGAGTAGCTGACCCTCTTGCCGCAGTCTGGCCTCGACCTTGTCACGCCAGGTCTCGGTGTCGTCTTGCGTGCCAGGAGGCGGGTCCGATCGACGGCCTCCCCCGACCCCGCCATAAGTCGACACCAGGATGACCTCGCCATCGGTGGGACCGGCAATGAACGCGGCGAACCCGACGAGCTTGTAGCTCGCGGAGGTCAGATCCGTAACTGCCAGTACAGTAGACACCACACCATTCATCGAGAGTCGAAAACGAAGCGGAGCAAAGGACGTGCCATCGGGAAAAAGCCCCGCAAAGTCGCGAGCGGGCGTCGAGCGCAACGGAAATCGTTGCGGGTGGAAGAAAGAAGACGCAGTTTTTGCGTCACGGCTTTGGGGTTAGGTTTCGGTCAATGGGAGATTCTCGACGCCACCGCGGACCGCATCCTCAGGATGCGCAGCTGTTCGCACCCGAGACCGTCGGAACGCTGAATTCGGCGGTGACGGATCTCAGCTGGCTCCGCGATCGAGGATATGCCGACCCCTCGGCCATGAAGCTGGTGGGGGACCGGTACCAGCTTCGCCAGCGCCAACGCGTCGCGGTCGGCCGGTGCGCCTGCTCGAATGAAAAGCGGGATGCGCGGTGGGACCGGCAGGTGAGCCCGTCCGAGATTGGGGGCAGGTCCCTCGCCATCGATGGGCTCAACGTCATCACGACGATCGAAGTCGCCCTCGCCCACGGCGTCCTGCTGCTCGGCCGGGATCGCTGCCTGCGCGACATGGCGAGCTTTCACGGAAGCTATCGGTTGGTGCACGAAACGGAGCGGGCCGTTGCCGTCCTGGTACAGGTCGTGGAGTCGCTCGGCGCGGGGCGGGCGGTGGTCTACATCGATCGACCCGTCTCCAACTCGGGACGTCTCGCAGAGTCCGTTCGCCAAGCAGCGCGGCGCGAGGGCTCGGAGCTCGAAGCCCTCACGGCGCACAGGGTCGACGAGCTGCTGATCGCACACGAGGGTGTGGTCGCTAGTGCAGACAGTGCAGTCTTGGACGGCTGTCGAAGCTGGCTGAACCTCGCCCGGATCGCAGTCGAACGGCACCGGGACGAAGTCGAGCCGATGTGGCTACTCGACCTGTCCTCGCCCTAGGCGCTCGTCGAGAAACGAGAGCGTTGCGGCGACGACTCGGCTTCGGTGCGGCTCGAGGACGGCGTCCATGTGTGCGCAGTCGAGCTCGACCACGGTCGCTGTCTTGCAGTGGTGCGCCCGCCGTAGCGTCGGACGCGGGGGGTTCACCTCGTCGATGCGAGAGGGAAGCAGGAGCGCAGGACGGCGAAATCGGCGCAGAGAAAGGCCCGGGATGTAGACCCAGAAGTAGAGCGCGATCCTTGCTGCGAGGTCGTAGCGGAAGTCCCGCGGAACGATGGCCTGGTAGCCGGCAAACGTGCCCGCCGAGGTCAATATGCCGAATTCCCCCGGGGAGGCTGCGAGGGGAACCGTGAGGGGCGTACGTCCGAAGAGGCCGCGCGCGAGGTCGCGACCCGCGCGTCCGACCATCCGGAGAAACACGAAAAGGCTCCAACCTCGCATCGCCGCCAAAGTGCTGCTCAACCCGTCGAGCATCGGCACGACCGAAACGACGGCGGCGATGCGGCGGTCGCAAACGGCGACCGTCAGCGCATGTCCGCCGCCGAGTGAAAAACCCCAGGTGACGATGCGGCCCGAATCGATTTCGGTCCGGCCGCGGGCGTAGGCGACTACGGCAGCCCAGTCGTCGAGCTGCTTCGAAAACGAGAGCAGTTGGCGCGGCTCGCCGGTGCTGTCGCCGAAACCGCGATAGTCGAACACCAACACGGCATGTCCAGCCTTCGCGAACGCGACGGCGAAATCGCGGAGGCCGCAGCGACGCGTGAGGCCGAACCCATGGCCCATCACGATGCAAGGCACGGGCGGCTGGAGCGACTCCGGGAGGAAGAGCCATGCACGGCAAATGTCGCCGCCGCTCGGGATTTCGACTTCGATCTCCTGCACGAGCGCTCTAAGACTCCGCGATCTTGCGCGCGTCATCAAGCGTGCCCCGCTTGGCCATCAGCATTCTGAGCTGAATGAGCTTGGGAGGCCGATTGAACGTGACGGCCCCGACGAGACGTCCGTTCCGGCCGTAGAGCGCGACGAGCTTCCCGTCGTCGGCAGAGCCGTAGACGGAGAGCTCGTCCGTCGGCCGTGGTCTCCCCGCACCCTGGATCTTGATGTCGAACTGGTCGGACCAGAACATCGGCACGGACTCGAAGGCTTTCGCCTCGCCCGGCGCGGCGAGGAGCGTCGAAACCGCGTGCCGCGCCTGCTCAACGGCGGTGGTCCAGTGCTCGACACGCATCCGCTCTTCGAACAGCGGATTGTGCCAACTGGCAACGTCGCCCGCCGCAACGACTCCATCTGTGCTTGCCCGCAGGCATTCATCGCACCGAACGCCGTCCTCGAGCTCGATGCCCGAGCCCTCGAGCCAAGAGACGGATGGCGCCATCCCGATTCCAACGACGACGAGCTCGCAGCCGACGCGGGTCCCGTCGTCGAGCACGAGCCCGGTCACGCGACTGCGGCCCTCGAAGCGCTCGACTGTTCGTCCGCAAAGCACTTTCACGCCTCGACGCTCGTGCACCCCCTGCAGGGTCCGGCCGAGCTGAGGCCCGAGGCTCTTGGCGAGCGGCGCGTCGAGAGCCTCGATCATCGTGACGTCGAGACCGAGCTGCTTCACCGATGCGGCAACCTCGGCACCGATGAAACCCGCGCCAATCACGGCCACCCGCGGACGTGCTTCGAGCTCCCGACGAATCGCCAGCGAGTCATCGAGCGTGCGCAGCACGTGTATCCCTCCGAGCGCAGGCTGGTTCGGCAGAGATCTCGCACGGCCGCCCGTCGCGATGATGAGCCCATCGAACGAAACCGCGGTTTCGTCTTCGAGCACGATCGTTCGCGCACGCATATCGAGCGAAGCGGCGCGTCGGCCGAGCAGGAGCTCGACGTCGAGCTCGTCGTAGCTCCCACGTCGAAGCGCAAGCCTCTCGACCTCCCACTCGCCCCGCAGAAGCTCCTTGGAGAGCGGCGGCCTGTCGTACGGAATGTGCGCCTCGTCGCCGATCAGGACGAGCTCGCCTTGAAACTTGGCGCGCCGCAGGAACTCGATGGCGCGTAGCCCCGCCAGGGACGCGCCGACGACGGCGACCTTCCCGAGATCGCTCATCGATTGAAGCGGTCGGTCTTCTGGTGGCTGATCGCGATCGCCTGGGTGAACAGCGTCCTCAGGTCCTTTGCTGCGCCCCGCGCGACCTGAAACAAGCCGGCGACGAGCTCAGCGCGATCCTGCGGGATCGACTCCAGATACGACGCGACGCGCTCGGCCTCCGAAGGCGGCGTCCGCGGCGCCGAAATCCGTGGAGGGACCGGTGGCGGAAGGGGCGCCGAGGGGGGCGCGTCGAAGGGCAGCGGCGAAGCGCCGGGTGCGGGTGTCGCCGGGTCGGCTTTCTTCTTCGCGCGCGGGCGCGCAGGCTTGGTCGGTCGCGCCGCTTTCTTGGGCGCAAGCGTCGACCGTCGCTTCTTCGGAGCGCTCGTCGACGCGCGGGTCCTCTTGGGCGGTTTCGTGCTCGACCGCTTCTTGGACGCCTTCGTCGGTGCGGCGCTCGCGCGCTTTTTCGTCGCTTTCTTCGTAGTCTTCTTGCGGGAAGACGAAGCCGGCTTGCGAGGCGCTTCACTCGCACGTTTCTTCGTCGACTTGCGGGGCGTCTTGCTGGGCCGCTTCTTCGTAGTCTGCTTCGTCGCCATCGCCTCTCCCGAAGCGAGCACCTTATCCGAATCGCTCGAGCTGGCAAGCTCGCCCGGCGTCTCAGCCTTCGACTACGTAGACGAGCTCGATTCGCTCGGGACGAGCGGGCGCTTTGGCGGCCGAGGCTCCCCCAAAGACGGGCACTTCCGCGCTATTCGACCGACGGACAGCTCATCGGGTTCGACACCGCGCCGTTGTTGTCATCGTCGCATTCGTTGTACTGCTGGCTTCCGGTGCCGTCGTCATCGATCGCTGCAGTCACCACGATTCCAGTGACTTCTTCACCTTCGGGGATCTCGAAGATGCCCTCGAGCGACTCGGACTGGCCGGGCAACAGCCAATCGGTCGTCGCCAAGGTGCCGAGATCGACGACGAGCCCTTCGAGCGTCGTCACGACGACGTGGGTGAGAATGCCTGCTGGCACGCTGAGCGATCCTTCGTTGCCGACGACGATCTCGAAGGCGTAGTGAGCGTCGTCGCAGGCCACTCGAGTGATCCCGCGCACGACGAAGTCAGGCGCATCGAAGAGGCCGGCCGGCTGGACGTTCTGCCGGAAGTTGTTCAGGCGCGAGCTCGTCCAGTTGGGCTCGGGGACGCGCGGGATTTGGCCGTCCTCGGTCACGTTGGTGACGCTGTAGGCATGTTGATTCCAGATGCGACGTGTCCGCACCCAGTTGTTGTCGGCGTCCTCCCAGATCTCGATTCCGCCCCGCTCGGGACGCGTGTTCGGCTCTGGAATCACGACCTCTGATTTGCCGTCGTTGTCGACATCGACGACGATGGGCATCTCGACGCGGGTGTTGCTGTCGTGGGTGGTGTCCTCGTAGAGAATCGCCCCGTCGGCCCCGCGAAAGATCCGAAACGTATTCTCGTCGGCATACACCACCTCGGCCGAGCCATCCCCCTCGAAGTCGAAGACGCTCGACCCCGTCGCGCGACTCGAGCAGTCGTCGTTCTCGACCATCCATCGCACCCACTCACGCGCGCACTCTTCGGGTAGCGGATCCCCGGTGCACTGAAAGTCGAATACGACGTAGGCCGTCGAGCTTGCGGTGCCGACCTCCGCGTAGCCGTCGCCATCGAAGTCGGCAACCGTCGGAGGCCCGCTCTCGTTGGCGCCCGCGGTGCTTACCACGACCTGCACGCTCTCGCTCATGACCGGGTTGCCGAGCGCGTCATACGCGGGAAGCTGCAGCGCGCCACCGCAGAGGATGCGCTCGGCCGGAAGCAGGTCGCCATCTTCGTCGTAGAGCGGCTCGGACGGAACGTACGCGGCCGGCGCATAGGTCGGGGCGGTCACGTCGCCAAGAGCCCCTGGAACGGGAATCGGAAGCGGAATTCCATCGACCGAAGAGCCATCGTGGTCGAGAATGAAGAGCTCGCCCTCCCGAATGATCACGATCTCGGCGTCCTGATCGGCGTCGAAGTTCCCGACGGCGTTGTACCCATCACAGTCGAGCGCCCCGCCGCAGCTCGAGTTCGTGGTGGTGTAGACGTGGGTCCAGCGTTCGGTACCGTCGAAGTTGTAGACGGTATTTCCCGCTATCACCTCTTGCAGGCCGTCGCGATCGATGTCTGCGACCGTCGATACCGGCCCGAGAAATGCGTTGTTGCCGATGCCGAGGTTCGCGCCTGGCATCGTCGCCTCGAGGTCGCGGCCGTCCCAAGCAAGGGCTCCGGCCGGTAGCTCCGGGTCGGCGGGTCCCTTCCCGGTGGGACCATCGAGCACCACGTTGCCGATCACGACCTCCGGACGACCGTTGCCGTCGAGATCCGCAATGGAAGGCTGCGCGCCGCCTCGGGTGTGCTGCTGGGTGGGAAGATCGTCGTTTTGCCAGAGGATCTCCCAGTCCGACCCGTCGCTCACGACCCGACGCCACGCGATCGCGCCACCGTTCTTGAACGTGGCGACGATCTCCGGGGCGTGCTCGCTCGACGCGTCGTCTGGATGGAGGTTTCCGAGCGCGATCCCGGTCGAGTTCCCAATCCAGTCGTCCGAGACTCGTCCCTTGAGCGTGGCGTGGGTGCTCATCGTTCCATCGGCATTGCAGGCACCGGAGACGACCCGCACGACGCCGCGGCGGGTACAGCAGCCGTTCGCTCCATAGTCGAAGCTCACGAACACGATGTCGGGCGTGTCGAGGGTATCGGTGCGGCCGTCTTCATTGTCGTCGGTGAGATTTGCGACGGCCGGCGTCATCACGACCTCGCCCATCGCGGCGATGTCCAGCTCTTCCTGAGAGGCCCCAGCGGCTGGAGCCGGCGGCGTCCATCGACAGCCGATGGTCGGTTGAAAGTCTCCGACCGGCGGCCGGAACTCACACACTTCGACTGCATCTCGCGAGATACAAACTCCTAGGCTCGGCTCGCAGAGCTCGTCGATCTCGCAGTCCTCCCCGAGCTCGCAGGGAGTCGAAAGCGTCACACAGCGCTGCCCGATGCAAGCTTCGTCGCTCCCAC
Organism: Myxococcales bacterium; assembly: GCA_024643985.1. GTDB lineage: Bacteria > Myxococcota_A > Polyangia > Polyangiales > Houyiibacteriaceae > SG8-38. The sequence continues at coordinate 13,344 of JAHELW010000038.1, forward strand.
AGCAGAGCTCGTCATCCACACCGCAGAGTTGCTCCGGATCCGCGCAGTCGGCGGCGCATGCCCCGTCGAAGCACATCTCTCCGGCCTCGCAGCAGCGGCCGCTGCACTCGACGTCGCCTCCGCAGTCGCTCACACAAGCGCCTCGTCGGCAAACCTCGTCGGCGTCGCAGCACGTCGGCGTCGCGCCCGAGACGCACGCCGTGCGCTCTCCGCAGATCGAGACACAGGAGCCATCGTCCGCGCACTGCTCGCCGAGCGGGCAGTCGCAGGCTCCGACGCCTCCTGCGCCCCCCGTTCCCACTCGAGGGGACGCCGGGCCCGAGTCCCCGCAGCCGAGCCCGCAGACGCAGGCCAACGCAAGCCAAACCACGCGATGCATGGTTTGAATATAGTTGTAAAATTATGTTACAGCCACTCAAAGGGGGCCCGCTCATCGATGGAATCGTTTGCGATCCCTCGTCCCTAACGGTTTGAAACTATTGAACTAAAGAGCGACTCAGGCCCTTCTTTTCGTCCAGGCATTCATCTCCTATATTGCCGCTCCATGACGCGAGCCCGCGACTCGATCATGCCGTGGGTCCGAAACGGCGTGGACAAGGCCGCAAACCAGCTTTCCCAGGTTGGGTATGGCTTTCTGCCTTGGGTGATTCGGAGCTGGCGAGACGTTCACGTCGAGCACAATGTCCCGTATCGGAGACCCCGGCGGCGCTCCCATCTGCTCGACATCTATCGCCGTCGCGACGCCGTCGGCAAGCTGCCCTCGATCCTCTACATCCACGGCGGCGCATTCTCGATGATGTCGAAGGACACCCACCGCATCATGGCGTACGTGCTGGCGGCGCAGGGCTATCAGGTCTTCAACATCAACTACCGCTTGGGACCCGTGCACGCCTATCCGAGGCCGCTCAAAGACGCGATGGCGGCGTTCGAATGGGTGCTCGACAACGGCGCGAAATACGGCGCAGACACCGAACGGCTGACCATCATCGGCGAGTCGGCAGGCGCGAACCTCACGGCCGCCCTCGCCTATTGCGTCACGCACCCGCGGCCCGAGCCGTTCGCCCGAAGCGTATTCGAGCGCAACGCCAAGCTGGCCTGCGTCGCGCCGCTGTACGGGTTGCTCGACCTTCACGACGTGCATCGGTTTTGGCGCGACCCCGACAAGAGCCGGCGGATGGCAGGCTGGATCAAGGGAGAGATTCGCGGAACGGCGTACTCGTACCTCGGTCGCCGTGTACGCCGTGCGCTCCAGTTCCCGCTGGCGAGCCCCCTGCGGCTCTTCGAGCAGCCACCGATCGAGGGCGCGCGCCGGCTTCCTCCGTTCTTCACGACAGTCGGGACCGCCGACCCGCTCCTGACCGACACCATCCGCCTGAGCGACGCGCTTCACAGGCGCGGCGTCGAGTGCGAGCTACACGTGTTCCGCGGCGAAATCCACGCCTTCAACGTCATGCTCTGGCGTGCCGCAGCACGCGAGCAGTGGGGCGCGCTCTTCGACTTCCTCGAAAAGCACATGCACGGCACGAGCGCCGAGGCGCCGATCGAATCGCCCCACTACGTCTCGCTCGCAGAGACGTTCGCCGAGTAGTCTCGCGTTTCGACGACTTCCGCGTAGGGGAGCGGCTCGATCGCTCGACCTCGATGCCTCGCCCAGGCTCGCGTGAAGACCGCTCCCAGCAAGAAGATCTGGGTCGTGTAGTAGATCCACAGGAGCAGCACGATGAGCGAACCGGCGACACCGTACACCGATGCGGGGCTCACCCTGCCGAGATAGATGCCGATCAAGAAGGACCCGCCGAGCACGAAAAGACAGGTGACGGCGGCGCCCACCCAGACATCCCGCCATGCGATTATCGCGTCGGGCAGCCATCGGTAGACGAGCGCGATGAGCACCGCGAGCACGACGAATGCGCTTCCGAACTCGGCAAGCGTGAGCATGGCGGAATCGTCTCCGAAGAGGTGCGCCGCCGCGCTCGCGCCCGAATGAAGGATCACGAGCGCGATGAGCGAGCTGCCGAACACCAGGACCATCCCGAAGGCGAGAAGCCGCCTCTCGAGCAGGTGGAGCCGCTCCGACTTGTTGGAGTGAACCAAGAGCTTCGGGCGAATGCCCCACATGTGATTGAGCGCACGACGAAGCATCGAAAAGAGCCGGGCGGCGACGTAGAGCATGAAGACAGCGCCGATGACGGGCGCCGCGTAGCTCGTGGCCTCGTTGCTGAGCTGCACGATCGAGTCGACGAGAAACGTCGCGATGTCGGGGCCGAGAAACGACTCCAGCTGCAACACGAGCTCCTCCCGCGCAACAGCCTCCGACATCACGAGCGACGCAATCAGGAGGGCGATCACGCCGAGCGGCGCGATCGCCAAAGACGCGTAGAAGGCGATTGCCCCCGAGAGCAATCGCCCATCGTGCGACACGAAGTAGCGCCAAGTCTCGATCAGAAGCGAGACCATGCGCGTCTAGTATCGGTAGTAGCTCGGCTTGAAGGGTCCCTCGGCGGGAATGCCGAGATACTCCGCCTGTGCTGGAGTCAGCTTGGTGAGCTTGGCACCGAGCTGGCCCAGATGCAGCTTGGCGACCTTTTCGTCGAGCTCCTTCGAAAGGACGTACACGCGGCCGTCCTCGTACCGATCCCGCTCCGTCCAGAGAGAGATCTGCGCGAGCACCTGGTTGCTGAACGAGTTGCTCATCACGAAGCTCGGATGGCCCGTCGCGCACCCGAGATTGACGAGCCGGCCGCGCGCCAGAACGATGATGCGCTTGCCGTCCGGGAAGATGAAGTGATCGACCTGCGGCTTGATCGGCTCTTCGGTGACGCCATTTGCGGGATCGGTGAGCCAAGCCATTTGAATCTCGGAGTCGAAGTGACCGATGTTGCAGAGGATCGCCTCGTTCTTCATCGCCTTCATGTGCTCGCCCGTGACGACGTCGCAGCAGCCCGTCGCGGTCACGAAGATGTCCGCAATCGGAGCCGCTTCTTCCATCGTCACGACCTGGTAGCCCTCCATCGTAGCCTGAAGCGCACAGATGGGGTCGACCTCGGTCACGAGAACGCGCGCGCCGGCCCGGGCGACCGCCTGGACGCACCCCTTGCCGACGTCTCCGTAGCCGGCAACGACCACGACCTTGCCTGCAATCATGACGTCGGTCGCGCGCTTGATGCCGTCCACGAGGGACTCGCGGCAACCATAGAGGTTGTCGAACTTGGCTTTGGTCACCGAGTCGTTGACGTTGATCGCAGGGCACTTGAGGCTGCCATCGTTCTGCATGTCGTAGAGCCGGTGAACGCCGGTGGTGGTCTCTTCAGAGAGGCCGAGGATGCGGTCCGGCCCTTCGAAGAGCTCGGGGTACCGTTGGTGCACGATGGCGGTCAGGTCACCTCCATCGTCCAGCAGTAGGTTCGGCGCCTTTCCACCTTCGAACGCTCGAATCTGCTGCTGAATACACCAGTCGTACTCTTCTTCGGTCTCGCCTTTCCACGCGAAGACGGGAATGCCCGCGGCAGCGATCGCGGCCGCGGCGTGGTCCTGGGTCGAGAAGATGTTGCAGCTCGTCCACGTCACCTCCGCCCCGAGCTCGCGCAGCGTCTCGATCAAAACGGCGGTTTGAATCGTCATGTGCAGACAGCCCGCGATGCGGGCGCCCGCAAGCGGCTTCTGGGCGCCGTACTCCTTTCGGAGAGCCATCAGGCCCGGCATTTCATGCTCGGCAATGGCGATTTCTTTTCGACCCCAGTCTGCCAAAGATAGGTCGGCTACCTTGTGTTTCAGGTCTGGATTTGGGCTCATGATTCTCTAATCTCCTCGTCTTCGCGGCGCGCTGCGAACACCTGCCATTGCAAATGGGCATCGGGGCCGGGGCCGTATCGCGCTGCGGGAATTACAAAAACTTCGGGCTGGATCAACCCGGCGGACTTGGCGAAGCCAAACAGCTCCGATCGCTCGAAGCCGAGCCAGAGGTCGGCGCGCTGCTCTCGCATCTGCTCGTCTTCGTGCGCACAGTAGTCGATGATCACGACTCGGCCGCCCGGTCTCGCGAGGGAGGCCAGCTGCGAAACCGCTCGCTGCGGCTGGGGGGCGTGATGAAGAAGCCGGACCGCGAAGACCGCGTCCGCGCCCCCGAGCGACGTGACGCGTTCGGCGAGGCTCGGATGATCGTATTCGGCGCGCACGAGCTCGACGTTCTCGTACCGGCGCGACGCGAGTCGCTCCGCAGCAGCCCTCAGCTGCTCCTCCGAGCGATCGACGGCCAGAACCTTGTCGAACAACGGGGCAAGGAGCTCGACCAGCGCACCGTCGCCCGTTCCCACGTCGACTGCGAGGGTGCGGTTTGGGAGGAGCGCGCGAAGCGCCGTGAGATAGGCCGACCATTCGCCCGAAGAACCGGGGGCGCCTGCGTCGGGCCGCTCGAAGAACGCGCGCGACTCCGCGTCGCGGGCTTGGATCACCTCGGACACGCGCGCGAGGCTGCCGTCGCGCGCGCAGAGCTCGCGGCCGGAGCGAACCGCGTCCGCGAGCACCGGGTCGCCGTTGAGGTCGGGGGTGAGCCGGGCAAGCGCGCGCGTGCCTTGACGCCGCACGGCGACCAGCCCGGCCTCGCGCAACAGCTTGAGATGCTTCGACACGTTTGGCTGTGCTTCCCCGGTCAGCTCTGCCAGCTCACCGATGGAAAGCTCGTCCTCGGAGGTCAGTCCGAGCAGCCGCAGCCGCCGCGGCTCGCCGAGCAGTCGGTAGAGCTCCCAGCGTGATGATTCCACGATGGCCCCAGGCATCCTCTCCGATATATGCTCCCATTCGCATAGATGCAAATAGCTAGGCGGGATTTTCTGCTAACGTTATGACTTTACGCGTTTTTTTCGCGCAGGGCACGCTGGTAGTAGTCCTGGGCAAAGTCGCCTCCACGCTCGCATGCCTCTTCGAGGAATGGCACCGCCTCGGCCGGCTTCCCGAGCTCGACCAGCACCGCGCCTTCGAGCGCTGGGTCTGCGGCCCGCTCTCCCGAAAGGGATCGGAGCGCCTGGTAGGCCTCACTCGGCTCGCCGTTGATCAGTCGGCCCCACGCGAGCAAATGGAAGGCCTCGTCGAGCTCGTCGGTAGAGCCGGCGCGGGCGACGAGCTCCGACGCAACACGGACCAAGGCGGGGCCGTCGCCGCGCTCCAACGCATCGAAAGCCTGCTCGACCGGGTCGAGGGGAGGCGCGTCGTCGCCCGGGGGCCCCGCGAGCCGCTGTCGTTCGATTCGGAAAGCCTGGTACGTGCTGAAGCCGAGGAGAAAGAGCAGCAGCGTCGCCGGATACTGTTGAAACGCGATCGTGACGGCGAGCAGCAAGCCGATCGCTGCAAAGGAGACGTAGCAGGCGAGCAGCCGACCGCGCGACGGGGAAAAGAACTCCATGAGCGATGCCACGATGTTGCCGCCGTCGAGCGGTAGAACCGGTAGAAGGTTGAGCACACCCCACCCGAGATTCACCCAGATCATCGAGGTCAGGGTGTAGCGGGCGAGCGATTCCTCCGGGGCGCCGAGCAGGTCCATGGCCACGAGCGCGATCAGGCCGACGACGATGCCGACGGCGGGGCCCGCAAAGCTCACGGCAAGGCTTCTTCCGGGGCTCAGCGGCTCCCGCTGTTCCCACCAGGTCAGACCACCTAGCGCAACCAGCTCGATTCGCGGCTGCCGTCCGAACGCGCGCCCGACCAGCGCGTGGCCGAGCTCGTGCATCAGGATTCCTTGAAAGACGACGGCAACCCAGATCAAGAGGCCGACCCATCCCTGCTCGCTGTTGAGCGTCCACAGCCAAAGCGCCATGAGCCAGAACCAGAGATGAATGCGAACGGGGATTCGAAAAAGGCTGAACTCGAGGCTCATCGGGCTGAATATGGGTCGCCGGCGCGGCCAGGGGAAGGGGCGCAGCTCAACGCTTGCGGGATTCCTCCGCAATTCGCTTCTTGGACGCCGCCCAGCCGCAGATCGGACACTGAGACAGATCGTGGGCGCGAGCCGGACAGTGCTCGCGACCGAAGTAGATGATCTGCAGGTGTCTTCGAATCCAGGTGTCCTCCGCAAAGACCTTCTTGAGATCGGCCTCGGTCTGCGCGACGTTCTTACCGTTGCTCAGGCCCCAGCGCGCGGCCAAGCGGTGAATGTGGGTGTCGACGGGAAAGGCCGGCTTGTGAAACGCCTGGCACATGACGACTGACGCGGTCTTGTGGCCGACGCCGGGAAGCTCCTCGAGCGCATCGATGTCGTCCGGCACCTCGCCGCCGTGCTCTTCGACTAGCAGCTTCGCCATGCGCTTGAGGTTCTTGGCCTTCGTGGGGGCGAGCCCGACCGTTCGGATCGGCTCGAGGATACGCTCGACGGGTAGCGCAGCCATCGACTGTGGATCCGGAGCTTCCGCAAAGAGCGCCGGCGTGACCTCGTTGACCTTCTTGTCGGTGGTTTGCGCGCTGAGCATCACCGACACGAGGAGCGTGAAGGAGTCGACGTGATCGAGCGGAATCGGCGGCTCCGGGTAGAGCTCGTCGAGGAGTTGCCCGATGCGATCGGCTTTTTCGCGGCGCTTCACGGACGCTCGGTCAGAGCTCCTTGGCGGCCTGGTTGATCTTGTACTTCCCGCGGATGCCGGCCTGAGCGAGGATGTGCCCTTTCATCGCGGCCAGGACGTCAGGCGCCGTGAGCTTTCCTCCTACGTCTAGACGGTCGACGTCGAGCGCATAGGCCGTGAAGTCGTACCGATGCACGATGCTGTCGTTGAAGGGCGGGCACGGCCCATCGTAGCCGTAGTAGTCGCCGGCCATCTCCGGATCCCCGGCAAACCATGCGGTGTAGTCGTTGATGCCCTGTCGCGCCCCGAGCGGTGCATCGGGCCCATCTTTGCCTTTCGCGGTGACGCCGTCGCTGAACGCGCCCTCTTCGATGGCAGCGTCGGGTGAGAGGTCGACGAGCACCCAGTGGCTGAAGTCCGCCCGGGGAAGATCCGCGGGCACCACGCGGCCTTCTTGGTTGACGTCGTCTGGCTTGGTCGGCGCATCTCGATCGATGCAGAGGATCGCAATCGACTTCGTTCCTTCGGGCAGGTCGTCCCACGCCAAGTGCGGGCTCTTGTTGTCCGCGAGGTCGATCTTTGCGTCGGCGCTCGTCTTGCCGAGCGCGTACTCGCTCGGAATGAAGTCACCGTCCTTGAAGCTGTCGCTGCGAAGCTGCATGGGGCGGAGATCAGCAGGAAGCCCCCACCCTGTCAATCGAGCAAGCCGGGGACAGGCTCCCCCCTCGCGAACGCGCTCTTTTCAACCGCTTACGACCCACACCGCGAAAACCCGAATTCGCCCTGGATACGGGGCACGGAAAAAACCCGACGCGGGCCTGCGCGGAGCGGGAGCGCCTGCGTGTGGTGGGGGGTGGTTGCTGTGTTGGGGGCCTGGTTTGGTTTAGTTATATCCGACCCACCCACCCCCACCCGTAATCCTCCCTCC
>JAHELW010000200.1 GCA_024643985.1 Myxococcales bacterium
GGACGCGAAGACGGTCTCCTTGCTTCACTTCGGACGTTTTTCGAATCGCCCGGCCCGTGCCGGCGTGAAGCGCAATCGCATAGCCTCGCTCGAGCACTCGAAGCGGAGAAAGCGCATCCAGGTGAGTGCAGAGCTCCGCGTACGCCGCCCGCTGTTCGCGGATCATCGGCCGTGCCCGGCCCTCGAGCGCAACGCGAAGCGCGACGAGACGCTGCCGACGGGCAGCAAGTGGAGCCCGCCCGGCATCCCGAAGCCTCGTCACGAGACGAGCGAGGTCCCGCTGGTCGCGGCGGAGCACCGAGCGCGGGTCGACTCGCATCAGCCGCTGGTGAAGCTCCGCTTGCTCCGCGCGCTTTGCGCGCACGTCGGTCCGCTGGGTGTGCACCAGCCGATCGCCGAGCTCGCGAAGCTCGCGGCGAACGGGATCGATGACGCGCCTCGCCTCGTAGAGCGGACGAAGCAGGCGCTCGAGCACGAGCTTCAGTCCGCCGATCAGGCCGTCGAACGCTTGGCTCAGCCGGCGTTCGAGAGACCGTACCTCGCGCAGGAGCGCGGCTCTTTCGGGGACGACGATCTCGGCGGCGTTCGAGGGTGTCGCAGCGCGAACGTCGGCGACGAGGTCCGCGATCGTGACGTCGACTTCGTGCCCCACCCCGCTCACGACGGGTACCCGGCATGCGGCGATGGCGCGCGCGACGGCCTCGTCGTTGAAGGCCCATAGATCTTCGGCCGAGCCGCCGCCTCGGGAGACGATGACGACGTCCAGCTCGTCGACGCGTTGGACCAGCTCGAGCGCGCGGACGATGCTCGCCGGCGCGGCCTCCCCCTGAACCCGACAGTCCGCCACCAGGATGCGAACGGGGCAGCGCTCGGCGGCAACTCGAATGATGTCCCGAAGCGCAGCACCGGTCCGGCTCGTCACGACGCCGACGACGCGCGGCAGCACCGGAAGCGGCCGCTTGCGATCCGGGTCGAGGAGGCCCTCGGACTCGAGCTTCTTTCGAAGCCGCTGAAACTCGGCCGCGAGGTCGCCGGCTCCCGCCGGTTTCGCCGATCGAGCGATCAGTTGAAACTGCCCGCGCGCCTGATAGAGTGACAGCTTTCCGCGGAAGCGGATCCGGGCGCCGTCCTCGAGGGGCGCCTTCGAGCGCATCACGTCTGAGCGGAACATCACGCCGCGAAGCTGCGCCGGCTCTTCCTCGTCGTTGAGCGTGAAATACACGTGGCCCTGCTGCGAACGGCGCACGTCGGATAGCTCCCCCTCGATGAGGACGCTTGCCCAGACGTCCTCGAGCTGCGCCCGGACGGCTCGGTTGACTTCGCTCACGCGGAATACACGTTCTTCACCGTCGTGGTCGTGATCCTCCAGACGATCGAAGAGCGGCATTTCCGCCATGCGCGGACCCTAGCCGCAATGCACCGCTCGAAAAAGGGGCCGGCCCGCTTTTTGCCCCGGAGCCGTCGATGAGCGCGGTGGTGATCGGCGTTGGCACCAATCTGGGCGCCCGCGAGGCGGCGATTCACGGCGCGCGGCAGCTCCTTGGCGCTCGCCCCGGCATCGAGGTCGTCGCGATGTCTCCCATCTACGAAACCGAGCCGCTGGGACCCGCACAGCCCGACTATCTGAACGCGGCCTTTCGGTTGGAGACGTCGCTTTCACCGCTGGAGCTTCTTCACGTGGTCATGCGCACGGAACGAAGGCTCGGCCGGAAGCGGCGCGATCGAGAGCGGTGGGGACCCCGAAGCGTCGATCTCGATCTGCTGTGGGACAGCCGGGGACCCCACGAGTCCGAGCGGCTGACGGTCCCCCATCGCGAGCTCATGCGTCGCGACTTTGCGTTGGCGCCGGCGCTCGACGTGGCTCCCGAGCTCGGCGCGAGAGCCGTACGCGCGCTCGAGGATCTCGGAGGGCCCCCCCGACGCTGGGGGCACGAAGCGCTCGTCCGCACGGCGGGCGACCGAGAGCGGCTCGAAGTCGAAGTCGAAGCAGAGACCCTCTTCGATGCGTGTGCAGCGTTTGCGAGCCTCGGCGAAGGCAGACGGCGGCCTTGGTCTACCCTTCACGTGGTGTTGGAGCCTTCCGCGGAGGCGTTCGGCCGAGCGCTGCAAAGCTCGTTACGCACCGGCTTCGAGGTGCGCCGAGCGACGCTGAGCAACTGTTCGAAATCACAGTGGGTCGCTCAATTTCACGGCGTAAATTTGGGAACGCACACCGAGGCTCACGTCCGGCTCCAGACTGCCTCCGGCGTCGCGCGCCAGGCTCACCTGGAAGGCTCGATCGAACGTCCGGCAATCTAACGCACATTTTTTTGGCGAAACGTTTGTTGCTTCACGAATGGCTGGCTACGCTGAGGCTGGGGGTTCCACACAAACGCACATGGCAGACGCACGCAAGGATAGGCGCACGCTGCTTTCGTTGAAGATCCGCTACAAGAGCGCGACGCTCGAGGACTTCATCGAACGCTACAGCACGGACATCTCCCGCGGCGGAGTGTTCATCAAGGCCAAAAAGCCACTGGCCGTCGGCACGCTGCTGAAGTTCGAGTTCATGCTTCAAGATGAGTCGATGCTGATTCACGGCGTCGGCCGCGTCGTCTGGCGGCGCGATGAAGCCGAATCGGATTCGAGCAATCCACCCGGCATGGGGATCAAGTTCATCAAGATGGATGCCGACTCGAGAGCGGTCGTACAGCGCATCGCCGACGACCGGGCGCGTCCTGGTGTGTTCGATCACGGCAAAGAAGGCGTTCCATCCGAGCCGGCGCCGAGCGGGGGGGATCCGACGAGGGTTCGCCACGTGAGTGAGTTTTTGGCCTCGGCATTCGAGGAGGGCGGTGCGGACGCCGCGACGACGCGCGAGGCGCAGGCCGGCGCGGAGCGTGCCCGCGAGATGAGCCACGACGCTGGAGCCGCGCGGGGCGCGTTCAGCGCATCGTCCGATTCCGGTCAGCGCAAGTCGATTTCCGATGTGCCCGCGCGTGGTGCGATGTCCGCCTTCGGAGGCTCCGGCGGCAGGATGCAAAGCTCGGCCGCACCCGCGATGGACGAGTACGACGCCGCGGACGACTTCCTCGACAACGAGACGACGAAGGTTCAAGAGCTTCCGAGCGCGTCGGAGTTTCCGGATGCCGCCGCCACCGTCGTCACGTCCGAAGCTCCCTTCGTGGCCGACAAGCTGCAGACGCCGGTCGTGCCGGCGGATGCCCGTCCGAGCTCTCCACTCGAAGACGCGGTGCCCGACCTGTTCGGGCCCGATTCGTTTGGACCGGCGCCGGGCGAGCTGATCGACGCGAGCCTGCTCGACCCGGCGGTCGGCACGGTGCCGCCGAAGGCATCGGCGCTGCCCCGAGGAGCCGTGCCCGATGCGCCGGGCATTCCAAACGAGGCCTTCCGCGTCCCGCAGGCTCCCGCACCCGTGGGCTCGCAGCCGCCCGCGAAAACGACGAAGGGCTCGCGCCCGGTGGTCCTCTTGGTCCTTTTTGCACTGCTTCTGGCGACCGCCGGCACGGCGCTGTGGCAGCTCGGATTGACCGAAGAGCTCGCCAACCTGGTGGCACCCGTGCTCGGGCAGTCGAAGGAGCCGGTGGTTTCGGCGCCGCGCTCGGTGCCAAACGCCGCTCCGACAACGGCGCCCGCAGAGCCATCGGCGCCTGCCGAAGATCCGGCATCCGCGACCGGCAGCGAAGAGGCGGCAGAGGTCGCAGCGGATTCCGCACCGAGCGCACCGGCCTCGCCCGCTTCACCTGCGACCGCAGGCCTCGTGGAATTCCGCATCGTCTCGGTTCCGTCCGGCGCGTTCGTGAGCATCAATCGAAAAGGCGCCGGCCGCACCCCGGTCGACGTGGAATATCAATCGGGGACGAAGCTCTCGATCTACTCGAAGGCGCGCGGTCACCTCGCGCGGCGTCATAGAATGACCGTGGAAGCCGGCCAGCCCGAGGTGAGGCTCGTGCTGTCGCCGTTGCCTTGGGTGGTCGAGATCGAGTCCGCGCCTTCCGGTGCGAGCGCTAGCGCGGTCGGCGGCGGCCAAACCACGACGCCCGGTACGCTCACGTTCAAGTCGATGGGGGGCTCGCGCAAGATCGTCGTCTCCAAGGACGGCTACGGCACGGCGACGAAGTCGGTGACGAGGCTCAACTTCGTCGAGGAAAAGTCACGCATGGCCGCATCGGTCCGCGTCACGCTCGAGAAGGAAGGGAGCGCAGCGCCGGCTGAGGCTCCCGAGGCGAGCGTGAAGCCAGCGGAACCAGAGCCCGCGGCGGCCCCGCCCGAGCCGAACGCCGCGGCCGAGCCCGAGCCCGTCGAGGAGGCGCCCGCCCCTAGCGAGCCGGCCTCCTCCGACGCGCCGTAATCCTCTTCTTGTAGAGGAGCCGAATACATACGAGCCCTGCGAGAAAGCCGCCGATGTGGGCAAACCACGCGACTCCGCCTCCGCCCTCCGCGATCATGCCGAGCGAGAGATAGCCCTGCACCAACTGCAACAAGAACCAGAGAACGATGAAGATTCCCGCGGGCACTTCCATGAAGTGGATGAAGATGAAGATCGGGATGAGCGTCACGACGCGCGCATGTGGGAACAAGGTGACGTAGCCCGCCAGCACGCCCGAGATCGCACCGGAGGCTCCTATCATCGGAACCATGCTCGAAGGGTCGACCAAGACTTGCCCAAGGACTGCGCCAAGCCCGCAAAGCAGGTAAAACAACACGAAGCGGCCTCGGCCGAGGACGTCTTCCACGTTGTCACCGAACACGTGCAAGAACAGCATGTTGCTACCGAGGTGGAGGAGCCCCCCGTGCAGGAACATGCTGGTGACTGGCGTCACCCAGCTGCCGAGCGCACCTCCCGCGGAGCGAAAGTTGCTCCAGTCTCCGTTGACGAGGACGTCCGGGATCACGCCGTAGCGCATGACCGCCGCCTCCGCGCCCTTCTCACCGAGACTGAGGCCTCCGACGAAGATGAAAACGTTCGCCGCGATCAGGGTCCAGGTGACGACTGGGGTACGACGCGTCTCGTTGAGGTCGCGAATCGGAATCACAGCAGGAGTCTATAGCGCGCCGCCGAGGCAGCGACAGTGCCTCGTGCTAAAGCAGGCCGATGGACGCGGGGCATTTGCTTGGACCGACGGGACCGCTCTCCCGCGGCGTCTCCGGCTACGAGCACCGCCCCGGACAGATACGCATGGCGAGGGCCG
>JAHELW010000201.1 GCA_024643985.1 Myxococcales bacterium
TCGCTCAGGTGCTCGATCTTTTCCTCTTGCCTCGGTGCCATGCTGTACGTCGTCGAGATGCGCTCCACGGGCTTTTCGACGGGCGCCGGAAACGAGCTCGCGGCACTCTTCGTCGCTGCAGGCGAAGGCGGCGGCCGCGAGGTGCGAAAGCTGCCGGTGCTGTCGAGATCGCGAAGGATGTTCTTGATCTCGCTTCGCGGGTACTCGAGCGAGTGCTCGGCGGCGATGTCGATCACCACGAACGCATACTCGCGCGTCCACGCGTGACGAAGGATGTCCCCGCCGATGGCGCGATGACTCGCGATGCTTCCGTCGCTCTCCAGCCACTCGAACTGCGTAGCTGCCGTGCGAAGCTCGGCTTCCGAGCTGAACACCGCGAGCGCCTCTTCGCCGTTTGCGTTGATCAGGGTTCGAAAGCCTTCCGCACGCGGCTCCCAAGTCGCCAGCCAAATAGGACGCAGCGAGAGCGCTTCGAGAACCTCGACCTTGGGGCGGGGTCCTTTGCCTCCCTCTCGCAAGAGCGCGAGGAACGCGTCGACGCCGCGGTCATCCACTGGGCTTCCCATCCCGGTCTACACCATCCACGCATCATTGTAATCCTGAAGGCCTACGGGAATGCAAGTTTTCTCTGAAGCTTGACAGGCACCGGTCCGCGGCTAGGCTCCGCGCCTGTTTTCCGGGCCCAGATAGCTCAGTTGGTAGAGCAGTGGACTGAAAATCCTCGTGTCCCTGGTTCGATTCCAGGTCTGGGCACCGCGCCCCCGCCGCCCGATCCGGCCCGCGGGGGCTTCCTGTTTCTAGCCCCTCGGTGGCTTTCTAGCGTCCGCCGTGGCGTCTGCGGCGACTGAGGAGCAGTCCAGCCACGGCAAGCAGCACCCAGATCGCCGGTTCCGTGGAGCCCGCTCCCACCCGACAGCCTCCGCCCCCGGGTGGGCCCGGAACCGTGGCGTTGTGCGCATCGAGCGCTCGGTCGATCGCGCCGCGATTGTCGGCGACGATCGTTCCCGGACCTGACGTGGTGAGCTGCGCCACGAGCGCGTTCGCGGGCGGCGCCTCCTCGTCGTCGGGACCAAACGGCCAAGGCTGACCCGGCTCGAGCCGAACCATTCGGCCGTCTTCGAGCTCGACGCGCGAGGGGGCATCAAAAAAGGAGACGTTCTCGTTGCATTCGATCACGCGCGTCGCGCTGTGCACGTTCGACACGTCGTCGAGGTCTGGATTGAAGTCGAAGAGCGGGTCGCGGTCCATCTCCGGGGCGGAGAGCGTCGTATAGAAACGCGTGACGTACGGCAGCGACGCGACTAGCTCCTCGGTGTCGACCATCGGCTCGATCACCTCCGTCTCGAGCGCGTCGAGAAATGCCTGCTTGTCGAACGGCGTCAGCGGGCTTCCGCATCCCGGGCACTCGAGAAGCGCGTCGACGTCCGCCTGGGGCAAGAAGTCCTCGAGCACCTCCCGGTAGCCGTCCCACGACGAGAATTGGAGGCTTTGCACCGCGAGCTCTTGGGAGGTCATTCCGTCCGCATCGCGGTTCATCGCGATCCACGTGCTGTGCTCGAACTCGCGAACGACGACGTTGTCGTAGTCCGCGCTCACACCGGCGCGTTCCGTGACGAATCCCTGGCCGCCCGCTTCGTTGGCAGCCGCGATCACCACCGCGTTGTAGTTGCTGCCTCCGGTGAGCCAGTCGATGAGCGCCTCGTTGAGCTCGAGCGACCGATAGTTCACGGGCACCGCGCGGCTCTCTCCGAGAACCCACACCATCACGCCCATGTCGTCGTTCGCGGCGACGGCGGTCGGGCGGATCGGAATCATCGGCTGGTCGGTGTCGTACGTGATCCGGATCGGCCGGATCGTCCCTTCGTCGTTGCCCTTCGTCAGCCGAAACGCGATGAGGTTCATCCCGTCCTGAAGATACGATCCGAGGAGCTCCGAGACCTCGGCGGGATCGCCTCCCGGAGGCACCACGTCGTATCCTTCTTCGACGAGCCATTGGACCGCGACGTCGCCGACCTCTTCGAACGATGCCTCCGGCAGGATCACCACGTAGTCATACGGTCCTACGTTGCCTTCCGCGAGAATGGTGACGGAGTCGCCGCCCGAGCCGCCGCCACCCCCCGCGCCGAAGAATCCGCCGTTGCCACCCGCGCCGGAGGCGGCGTTACGGTCGCCCTGATCGCAGGTTCCCTCGACGATCGTCGTGAGGTTGTACTGGGGGTTGCTCGCGAGCTGAAGCCGCGTGAACGCGAGATCGGAGGACACCTGCACGTCGGGTACGCCCGGCACGGGGAGCACCCAGGCAAACTCCTCGGACGGCCCTTCGTATTGGATCTGCACGACTGCGGTCACCGTTCCGTCCGCGTTCTTCGTGAAGATGATGCGTTCGGCCGCCTGATTCACCGGAGCCGCAGCGGAACAAAAAAGCCCGCCGCAGGCTCGGGCGGGCTGTGCTGAAAGAGCGAGAGCCAGGAACAGCGCGGACCCAAACGCCAGGGCAAGTTGCAGTCGCGACATCATTGTCATCCTTTCCCGGGGCGAGGCGCACTTTGGCACAAGGATCGAGCGCTCGACCTACACCTGTGGGTAAGAGCAAAGCGCATGCCAGAGCGCATCACGACGCAGTGCGGCGTCCCAGCGCCGTGGTGGTATTTGCCCGTGGAACGTCGGCGCCCCGCCGGAGCGTGAGATACAGCGCCGCGAAGAGAAGGTTCGCAAATGGCGCACCGAACAGGATCCCGATGCCGCAGAGCATCAGCGAGCCGCCGGCGATCATCGCAGCAATGAAGCCCACCAAGATGATCCACCAGCGCTTGCCGCGCGCGATGCGCCACGAATGGACGATCGCATCGATCGGACCCGCATCGTCGTTGAAGGCGAGCTCCGGTTGGATGAATGCAAGCCCCGTCAAGACGTAGACGTAGAGCGGGGCGAGAACGCCGAAGGTGATCAAGAAGGGGCGGCCCGCCGCGTCGATGATTTCCGACATCGGCGTCGAGCGATCGACCGGTCCCACGAAGGCGAGAACGATCAACACGAGGATCGGCGCAACCAAGAGCACGAACCCGATACCCACGACGAGCAACTGGGCGATGTACTTCCAGACTTTCGAGAGCTGACTGAAGAGGACTCCGACGCGCGTCCGCTCTTCATGAAGGCCGTGGCACGCCATTGCCCAAAACCCGAGCGTGAAGATCGCCGAGAGCACGAGCTGAACGATTTGCGTCACGCCGTTGATGGCGATCCCGATCCATCCCGACAGCGCGCCGCCGTCGCCGCTTTCGAACGCACCCGCAAGGCCGACGAAGAAGCTCAGCAGCGCCGGAATGCCGACTCCGATGACGAAGTAGAGCAGCATCGCTAGCACCCACGCACCGAGGTCGCGCGACCACGCCTCTGAGGCTCGCGACAGAAGGTCCGAAAGGCCGAAATCCTCGCGCGAGAGCGCGAAACTAGGCTCCGGCGGTCGCGGTTCGACCGGAGCGGGCTCGGGCGGCGGGGCGTAGGGCGGCTCCATGGGTCCGAGAAATTACCATCCCGTCGATCGCCGGAGAAAGAAACGGTCGGCCGCCTCGGCGCTAGACCGATTCGGTTTCGGTGATAGTGTCAGCGCCATGATTCAGCGAATTTTTCTTGGTGGTAGCTTCGTTTTGGCCTTGATCCTGGCGGGCTGCGGCAGCGACAGCAGCTCTTCGGGCACTGCGGGGAGCGGCGGCGACGGCGGAAGCGGCGGCGCAGGCGGTGCAGGCTTCGTGCCTCCCGAGTTCGGCACGTGGGTCAAGTACGAGCCCGAGGGAGCCGTGTGCAGCGACGGCAGCCAATACGCGTTTTACGTCGAGTTCTCGGAAACCTCCGACAACGTGGTCGTGTACTTCATGGGCGGCGGCGGTTGCTGGGACTACGAGAGCTGCGTGAGCGGCGGCGCACGCGGCGCAGCCAATCCAAACGGATTGCCCGACGACTATGCAAACAGCCATGCGGAGATCGCGGGGCTCACGATCAACGTGAACCAAGTCTACCCCCTGATGAACGACGACCCGGCGGTGAGCCCCATGGCGGACTGGAACAAGGTCTTCGTTCCCTATTGCACCGGCGACGTCTATTCGGGCTCCATCACCAACACCTACGAAGACCCTGACGGTCTCGAGCCGAACACCGAGTTCGCGCACCAGGGTCACACGAACGTGGTTGCGATGACCGACATGCTCAACGAGATGTTCGACACCGTGCCGAAGATGTTCGTGGGCGGCTGTAGCGCCGGGGGAGTCGGGGCGCTCGTGAACTATTACTTCTTGCGCACCGGCATCGAGGGCGTGGAAAGGGGCTACCTGCTCGACGACTCGGGGCCGATCTTTCCGAGCATCGAGCCGACGTCACGGTCGGCGTTCTTGCACCAGGAAGTCCGGGATGTGTGGGACGCTGAGTCGCTCATCGCCAAGGCGCCACAGCCAAGCCTTCTCCAAAGCGACTTCGGTGCGCTGAGCACCGTGTTGGCCGACGAGTTTCCAGAGGACCGGCTCGCGACTACGATGTTCCGGCTCGACTACAACTTCTCGCTCTACTCCTACGAGCGGTTTTGGACCCGTGAGGACCCCGGCGCGGTGACGCCGATCGTGCCGTACGCGCTCGACTCGGGCCTCGGGCTCGACCAGAACGACTCGCTCGATCGCGCCGCCGTGTACGACCTCCTCTGGGATGACCAAGCGCTGCTGCGATCGCAGTACGACACCAAGTCCAACCTCGGCTACTACATTCCGTTTTATCGGACGACGAACGACAGCCACTGCGTCAGCGTGCCGGGCTTCGAAGACGTGAGCCTCGGCGAGGCGCTCGATCTTTTCCAGAACGACTTTGGGACGCTCGCGTGGCTCGGCAGTGAGATCGGGGAGATGAACCTCCGCGACTTCGTGGAGCACCTCCTGAACGACGAGGAACCGCTCGAGAGCCACTTCGAAGGCGAGGGTGAGGGGCCTTTCGTGCCGTGCACGCCGGATTCGTTTAATGCGGGCGACTGCGAAGCGGCGGTGAGCGGGCAGTAAATCCCGGACGCCTTCGGCTAATTCCAGCGAAAGCCTTCCATCGTTTGCTTTGCGGAGTAGCGCGGCTCGAAGCCGGTCGCTTCGACGAAAGCGGTGTTGTCGATGACGATCGGGTATTTCACGTGCGCGATGGCGCTCGGCGGGAGGTACGGGA